>DATGVJ010000467.1:0-2308 GCA_035300505.1 Xanthobacteraceae bacterium | reverse complement strand
AATCGGTATTGTGCCCAGTCAACATGATGATCGGCGCCTTGAAGCCGTTCTTGCGCAATATGCGCACCGCTTCACGCCCGTCGAGGTCGGGAAGGCCGACGTCCATGATCACGAGATCGACTTGGCCGGATTTGGCGGCCTGCACCCCCTTGCTGCCGCTATCGACCGCGACCGACTCGAATTCTTCATGCAAGGCAAGCTGCTCGACCATCGCGTCGCGCAATTCGGCATCATCGTCCACGATCAGTATCTTGCGGGTATTCGTCATGGCCGCCATCTCCGGAAACTACCCATCATCGCCCCCTTGAGATGACGAAGTTGCTCCGAGGCCGCCCCATTGGGCGGCCTCTCGTCATTGATGCTTGCCCCGTTTCACCGTGTTCCCGTCCGAAAATCATATCCGGACGTAATGATGGTCGCCCGCGCCATCGGCAGCTGCGGCGGAAACAATGGCCGGACAGAAGCGTCCTCACACTCCGGCGAACCAACTGTATCCGCGATCTTCCCAAAAAAACAGAACGGCCCGCGGCCTGGTTTCGGTGCAGGAACTGTTCAAGGCCGCCGACCCGCGCGTGGCTCAAAGCCGCGGGAGGCCCAGCGCGTCGAAGCCCTCCGCCATTAATTTTGCTTTAGTCCAACGCAAATAATGATGCTTCATTCGGAGGGGCCCCGCGTCCTTGTGCAGCGAGGCCGCCGGACACGACGCAACGCGATGGCTATCGCGCGGCATTCGAGCCACTCGGAACTTAGCCCTCGAACTCTTCTTCGTCGGCACCGGCGCCCTGCGGGGTTGTACCGCGCTGCAGGAATTGCGGCATATGCCGCGGCTCGCGGGCTTCGCGGGCCGCGCGCGCGGCCGGATCGCGGCTGATCTTGGGCTGCAGCTCGACGATGTCGACGAACTGGTCGGCCTGGCGGCGCAGCTCATCGGCGATCATCGGCGGCTGCGTCGAGGTGGTCGAGACCACGCTGACGCGCACCCCGCGGCGCTGCACCGCCTCGACCAGCGAGCGGAAATCGCCGTCGCCAGAGAACAGCACCATGTGGTCGATGTGGCCGGCGAGTTCCATGGCGTCGACGGCGAGCTCGATATCCATGTTGCCTTTGATCTTGCGGCGGCCGGTCTGGTCGACGAACTCTTTGGTCGGTTTAGTCACGACCGTGTAGCCGTTGTAGTCGAGCCAGTCGATCAGCGGCCGGATCGAGGAAAATTCCTGATCCTCGATAACGGCGGTGTAATAGAACGCCCGCAGCAGATCGCCGCGCGACTGAAACTCGCGCAAAAGCCGCTTGTAATCGATGTCAAAGCCGAGCGACTTCGCGGTGGCATAGAGGTTGGCACCGTCAATGAACAGCGCGAGTTTTTCTTTGTGTGGGGACATGAGTTCTCTCTCGTGATCGAAACCTAAGCCCATCCATCAAGCAGGCCGACGCGTGCGACGGCGTCAATGAGCTGCATTCTCTTGACAAAAGGATGATAAGACTTTCGTCCGTAATGAGGCCCTACTCCGCTGATCGGGCAGTGAAATAAAAATCCAGATTACTAAACCCTACAGAAGGAGCGAAGTCCATTCACATTGGAACAGTAAGGCAAACGGCAAGAGCACGATCAAGCTGGATGTGCATGAGTCTCAAGATGTCCAACGTGTTGCTCGTCTCTCTTTAGACCTGGATGAGGTTTTTGGTAGGGACAACTAGCCATTTCAGCCCAAGCATCGGGCCGAGTCGCTCAGCCTGCAACGGGGGAGCCTACAATGGCCAACGCCCTGAGTGAAATCTTGCTGTATTCGTGCGTAGCTGCGTTCGTCACGGGGATTGTGATCGCGGCAGCGAGCTTGATCAGCTAAACGAACGCGGCTCTTTTGGTGGCATCGAGGAACTGGCGCTGGCCGATTTTATAGTTCGGTACTATGGTATCCGTCCCTCTTAGGAGAGGGCCACCTCTCGCAGCAAAAGGGCGGAACTCCATGAAATCGTCTGATTTGATTTTTGCAATCGCTCTCGTCGGCCTGATCGGCGGAACTGCCCAGGCCACGCCTCTTGGCCTTTCCCGTAGCCTGGGCTCGCCATCTTTATCTGTCCTGCCGGTTCATGGCTGCCATCACACTTATGCGCATGACCTCCAAGGTTGGCATCGGCACGGAAAGCATTGTGAAGCGCAACGCGGCATTGTCGGCCGCTTCAAACGCAATAGGCACAAGATCGCGATTTAGCAAATCAACTAGCGGTCAAAAAATTCGCGCTCGGGGGAGCGCCACCGCCGCAAGAACGAGGCCGCCAACTGAGGCGGCCTCTCGATAATGCCAAT
>DATGVJ010000466.1:0-3951 GCA_035300505.1 Xanthobacteraceae bacterium | reverse complement strand
GTTTCGGCAAAGCGCGTGAAGAACGCGTTTTACCTCTACCCATCGTACGAAACCGTTGGCCCGCGATCACAACCCGAACACAAAAATCATCGTTGCGTTCGAAAGGTTCTTCATCTCAGGTGCGCGCGAGAGCTTGTTGCGTGCATTGCGGAACAGGCCCGAGGCGACTGCGATATATTGCTTGCCGTCGACCGCATAAGTCATCGGCGGCGCGTTGATGCCGGTGCCGACATTGACCCGCCAGACTTCTTCCATCGTCTGATCATCGAGCGCCACGATGGTGCCGTCGAGCAGCGCCGTCACCACAAGGCCGCCACCCGTCGAGAGTGCGCCGGCAAAATTCGGATAGGGCAACTCTTTACGAAACTTGACCTCGGACGTTGCTGGATCGACCGCGACGACACTGCTGGTGATACGTCCGGCATCGGTCGTGGTGCCGCCCGCAAAGTTTCCACGCACGTGCGAGGCATAATCAGGCGCCACCGTGGCGCAGCCTTCGTTGCCCGGAATGTAGATGAGTTTGGTGCGCGGACTGTAGGTCGCCGGCCAGTAATTGTTGCCGCCCGCCGTGTCGGGGCAAACGCGCCGCCCCCGCTTGTCGGCATTGACGTCATTACCCTCCGCATAGACTTGGTAGTCTCTCGCCGGATCGTAGTCGATCGGCTTACCGGTCTTGGGATCGATGCCTTTGGTCCAGGTCACCTCTTTCACGTATTGCGTCGCCTTGATGAATTGGCCGTTGCCGCGATCGAAGGTGTAGTTGAATCCGTTGCGGCCCGCATGCGAGACGATCGTGCGGTCCTCGCCGTTCACCTTGGTGTCGATCAGGATGTGCGTGCCGGTCTCGTCGTAATCGCGGTTGTCGTTCGGCGTATATTGGTGCCACCAGGAAATTTTTCCCGTAGCGGCATCGAACGCAATGGCGCTCGACGTGTAGAGATTGTCGCCCGGACGGCGCGCGGCGTCATAGCCCGGGACCGGATTGCCTGAGCCCCAATAGGTCAGGTTTTTGGCCGGATCATAGGAGCCCGTCACATAGAACGCGCCGCCGCCGGTCGCCCAGGCATTGACGTTGTCCTTCCAGGTTTCATGGCCAGGCTCCCCCGGACCCGGGATCGAATGGGTCTTCCAGAGCATGTTGCCGGTCTTGCCATCGAGCGAGGCAATCCAATTGCGCACGCCCCGATCGCCACCGGAGGCCCCGATGATGATGGAATCCTTCAGCGCCAGCGGGGCCGCCGTAAGGAACATGTCGGGGTTGTCGCGCAAGTTCTTGTCCCAGACGATCTTGCCGGTCTCCTTGTCGGTTGCAATTACGCGGCTGTCGATGGACGCGACCGAGATCACCAGATTGTTCCAGAGCGCGACGCCGCGGTTGCGGTCGAGCCGCTCCTGCCCGGGGTCCATCTTCCACACGACGCGGCCGGCTTTGCCGTCGCGCACGTCGATCTTGTAGACCACTCCCCAATGATCGGAGATGTACATGAATCCGTCTTCGACCAGCGGCGTAGCTTCAAGCGCCTCGTTGCCGGACGTGCCGCCAAGTGCGACCGCAAACAACAGCCGCAAATTCTTGACATTGGATTTGTTGATCATGTCGAGCGGCGAATGGCGCTGCGCCCCGAAATCGCGGTGGTTCATGAGCCAGTTTTGCGGCTCCTTGTCGGGATTGAGCAGGCGCTCATAGGTCACGTCGGCAGCACGCGCGGATGTGCCGGCCAGCAATGCGCAAGCGAGTGCGGCAAAACCGCTAGCGAATTTCATGGACATTGGTTTCTCCATTTTGATTTCTAATTTGTCGAGCGCCGTAGGGTGGGCAAAGGCGCCTTGTACACTGGCGGACGTGTGCCGTGCTCTCAATGGCGCCGTGCCCACGCGTCGCACGTCCGTCCCGCCGGCGCGTGGGCACGGCGCAACGAAGGGCCGTTGCATAATCGACCATTGTGCCATGCGCCTTTGCCCACCCTACTCAACCCTCACAGCCCGAACACGAACAGCATTGTGGCATGCTTGGCGAGCCCGCGCGTTTCCGGCGAATTGGCAAGGCGCCCCACCTGGTTGCGCGTCAAGCCGGTCGCGATCGCGATGTATTGCTTGCCGTCGACCTCATAGGCAATCGGTGCCGCGTTGACGCCGGTGCCGACGTTGATCGACCACAGTTCTTCCAAGGTCTGGTCGTCGAGCGCCATGATGGTGCCGTCGAGCAGCGCCGTGAAAATAAGCCCGCCGGCCGTGGCGAGCGCCCCTGAAGAATTGCCATAGGGCATGTTCTTGCGCTGTTTGATTTCCCCGGTCGAGGGGTCGAGCACAACCAGGCTCGAGGTCACGCGTTCGTCGTAGAAGAAGGCGCCGCCGTCAAAGCTGCCGCGCACATGGCGGGTCTGGTCGCGCACAGCCGACGTACAGCCCTGCAACTCGGGAATGTAGAGTAGTTTGGTCTGGCGGCTATAGGCGGCCGACCAGAAATTGTTGCCGCCCGGCACGCCCGGACAGAAGCTCGACTTCTCGCCATTGAGAATTTTCGCAATCGGCTCCGCGTAAGTCTGCAAATCCTTGTTCGGGTCGTAGTCGACGGGCTTGCCGGTCTTCTGGTCGATTCCCTTTGTCCAAGTCACTTTCGCGGCAAATTGCGTCGCGCCGATGAATTGGCCGCTGCCGCGATCGAACCTGTAATGGAACCCGTTGCGACCCGCGCGCGTAACCAGCTTGCGGTCCTCGCCGTTCACGTTGGTGTCGATGAGAATGTGGCTGCCGCTCTCGTCGAAATCCATCGTGTCGTTCGGCGTATATTGATGAAACCAGCGCAGTTTGCCGGTCGCCGCATCGATGGCGAGCGCGCTGTTGGTGTAGAGGTTGTCGCCGGGACGATAGGAACTGTCATACTTGGGCGACGGATTGCCCGAGCCCCAAAAAGTCGTGTTGGTGGCGGGATCATAGGAGCCCGTCACGTAGAAGGCGCCGCCGCCGGTCTGCCAGGCGTTGTTCTTGTCCTTCCAGGTTTCGTGGCCCGGTTCGCCCGGTGCGGGAACGGAATAGAGTCGCCACAGCTCATTGCCGGTCTTGCCATCGAGCGCAACCAGCCAATTGCGCACGCCCGCATCGCCGCCGGAGGCCCCGATGATGATCGAATCCCGGAGTGCCAACGGCGCCGCATTGAGGCTCATGTCGGTCTTGTCGTGCAGGTTCTTGTCCCAGACGACCTGTCCGGTTTCCTTGTCGGTTGCGATCACTCGTCCGTCGTGGCTGGTGACGGAAATAACAAGGTTGTTCCACAGTGCGGCGCCGCGGTTGCGGTCAATCTTGGCTTGCGCGGGATCCATCTTCCAGACGATCGGCCCGCTGGTGCCGGAACGCACGTCGATCTTGTAGACCACACCCCAAGCGTCGGGGATGTAAATGAAACCGTCATCGACCAGCGGCGTTGCGAGTAGGTTCTCATTGCCGGCCTTCTGGCCGATCGCAACCGAAAAAGCGAAACGCAGGTTCTTGACGTTGCCCTTGTTGATCCGATCGAGCGACGAATAGCGGTGGGCGTTATAGTCGCCGTGGTTCATGAGCCAGTTGCGCGGCTCCGGACTGCGCAGGCGGTCGAACGTCACGTCGGCCGCGGAAAGCTGAGACGTGCTCGCCAATAACGCACAGCCCATAACCGTCAGGATGCTACCTGTGAGCATGGCTTTTTTTGCCGTCGTATTCTTCATCATTGGCTCCCGATATTTGCCACTCGATCGACGTCACTGCGCCGAACGAACCGATTTGTCACGAACCAAAGTGTCACAAGACATTCCGGCATCCGCTCGGGGGGAACAAGGTTCCCGATGCTTTCGCCCTGATTGTGACCGCTACCTTAAGCGGTTGGCTTCGTTTTGGCCAAAGTGTTTGGCTTCGGGTTTGTATGCCTTGCTACAAAAAAATGACTTATATACGAAACTATACTACTTAAAATTGAAT
>DATGVJ010000465.1:0-25871 GCA_035300505.1 Xanthobacteraceae bacterium | reverse complement strand
AATGAAGACGATGCGAAGTCTCCTTCTCGGTTCTGCAGCGAGTCTCGTTGCCGTAATCGGAGCACAAGCAGCTGATCTTCCGGTCAAGGCCAAGCCGGTCGAATACGTGAAGATCTGCTCGCTGTATGGTGAAGGTTATTACTACATCCCGGGCTCGGACACCTGTCTGAAGTTCGGCGGCTACGTCCAAGCTGACTACGGATGGAATGTGTCAGGCGGACGCACTACCCCGTTTGCCGGTACGCAGGGCGCGCAAGACCGTACGGTCTCCCGCTATTCGACGCGACATCGCATCAACCTCAATGTTGATACGCGGACGCAAACGGATTACGGCACATTGCGCACGTTCGGCAGCATACACATGCAGAACGAAGACGGCGTGTTCTCGAACAATGCTGCGCGCGCCTTCATTCAGTGGGCCGGGTTCACGATCGGCCATGCCCAGTCATTCTCGGATCACAACGGTACTTTCGGCGGAAGCTTCCACTACACGGGGCAGGCGAACAACAGTAATACAGGGGACAACGGCGTCAATCAGATTGCCTATACCTGGGAGTTGGGTAACGGTGCGACCCTGACGCTTGGTGCCGACGAAGTCCGTCGCAGAGCGATCATCGACCTGTCGAACGGAGCCGCGCTCGGCGTTGGCCGCGAAGCGCTCAACTCTTACACGGGAGAGACTTGGCCGGACGCTCACATCGACTTCAAGCTCAACCAGGCTTGGGGCCAGTGGTCGACGTCGTTCGTCGCACATGATGTCTCGGCGACCTATTACAACTGCACCGGACAGGCGATCAGCAACAGCCAGCCCGTCACGAACTGCGGCCATCCGAACGACAAGATCGGCTGGGCGGTCATGACTGGCGCCGATTTCAAGATGGACTTCATCAGCGTTGGGGACCGCGCTGGCTTCATTGCGCGCTACGCTCAAGGCGCGTCGGGCTTTGGAGCAGGCGGCAACCTTAACAGCCCGAGTTTGTTCGGCGCCGGCAACAACGTCGCGGTCGGCTTCGCGAGCGATGCCATCTTCACGGGTGGTACGGCTTTCTCGGGGAGCCTCGGCGGGGCGGCTTGCAATCAGCCTGGCGTACAACTTCCAAACATTGGCACGGTCGGCTCGACCTGCAACGCCTCGCAGCTGCAGCTGACAACGACTTGGACAGTCGGCGCCGCTTATGACCACAAGTGGACGCCGAACCTGAGCACGTCGATCCTGGGTGCGTACACTTCTGTCGAGTACAACAATACCGCCAAGGCGATGTTTGCGCAGAACGTCTGCGGCGTGGAGACCATGACCAGCACGGGCGTCATGACAGGCGGTGGCCAGGGCCAGTTCAACGGGGGTATCACCATTCCCGGTGCGACGGCAACGCTGACCCAGCTCCTTGCCCAGGGCGGCGCACATAACAATGCAACCGGGGGCCGGACCCCGCTCAGCATAACGAACAATTGCGATCCTGACTGGGGCTACTTCCAGGGCAGCGTGCGTACGCAATGGAATCCGGCACGTGGCTTCTTGATTGGTTTGGACGTGACCTACTCCCATGTCTTCACGGCGTTCAAGGGCACTCAGGCTAACCTCCAGAACGTGGCGTTTGGTGCCTCTTCGGGTAACGCCAACGTCATTCAGCCTGTGATTGGCGCACGACCCAACGGCGTTTACAACCTCAAGGATTTGGGAGTTGTCAGCGTCGTGATGCGCGCACAACGGCTCTTCAACTCCGGCGATTGAGGCTTCGCCTTGTTGGGAGTTCGCTAATTTCTCGACATGTGACCCCTGACGGCTTCCGCCGGGGGTTCTTTCATTTAATGTAGTCTCGCGTTCTCGCAACGGCCGACAAACGATCCAATGCGACGAATGATGTCGGCTTCCATCAGCAACGGGGCATGACCTTGGTCCGCAACCTCCAGGGTCTCAAGATCTTGGCGGCGTGCGCGCATAGCAGCGACAGTGTCGGCGGTCAGCACATCTGAATTGGCCCCGCGGACAACCATGGTCGGTATACTCGCCAACGCGTCAAATTCCTTCCAAAGGGAGGGTAACGACCGGTTGAGGTTGACGCTATCGAGCGCTCGCGTAAGTTTGGCGTCGTAGTCAGGAACGAGTTCGCCGCTTTGTTCCTTGTAGGTGCGCCGCGCGAAAGCGATCCAATCCTCCGCCGTGAGCTTTGGAAACTGGGTGACGAACAGGCGACGCAGGACTTCCGCACCTTCTTCATAGCTCCTCGGACGTGGCATTTTTCCGACATAACTCTTGATTCGCAACAGGCCGCGCGCTTCGATGACGGGGCCGATATCGTTAAGAATAGCCCCTGCAAGAGACGTAGGCCGTACGCAAGCGAGCAGCATGGCCAGAATGCCGCCACGCGATGTGCCCACGAAGACCGCGGGTCCAAGCTCGAGCGCCATGAGCATTGCCAGCACATCTGACAGCTCGGTTGCGACGTTATAGTTACGCGGGTTAGGATCGAAATCGGAACGGCCACGCCCGCGAGAATCCATCGTGATTACGCAGCGGCGCCGCTTGGAACTCATGTCAAAATCAGATGTTGTCAGGGCAATTGCCAACCGGTCGAAGTCGCGACCCGATCTTGCGAGGCCCGGCAGGCATACGACCGGCAGGCCCTCGGCCGTGCGCCTGCCGTAGGTCCGCACATAGAGTTTCAAGCCATCCTGGGTTGTAAAAAAGTTGTCCGTAAAGTCGGTCATTACTTTCGCAGCTTTGCAAGTGACTCAAGGTTTTTGCTCACCTTGACGGCCACTGTCTGGCCTGTCAATCGTTTGCCGTGACCCGTCGGGAGGGTTGAGGTGTCACACGTGCTGCGTCAAGCGATCCAACTCCATCAGCACGGCCGCTTAGGTGATGCCGAGCGGATCTATCGCGACGTGCTGAAGGCGCAGCCCCGGGATTTCGATGCCCTGCATATGTTTGGAATCCTCAAGTTGCAGCAGGGCCAAGCGTCGGAAGCTGTGCGGCTGTTCGACGATGCCTTGCGTGTGGACCCAAGGTCGAGTGCGGCCCATTGCAATCGGGGTGTCGCGTTTGCTGCGCTCGGACGCCATGACGCGGCGCTGGCTTGCTTCGACCAGGCCTTGGCCGTCGACCCAAGTCACGCCGGAGCCCACGCAAGCCGTGCCGACTCCCTGTATGATCTCAAGCGTCTTGATGAGGCGCTGGTGAGCTATGATCTGGCGGTTCGGTTCGACCCAAATCTCGTGTCGGCGCTGGTCAATCGCGGTGTCTTGCTCAGCGACCAAGGTCGCCCGGATGCCGCACTGGCCAGCTACGACGCGGCGATTGCCGTTGAGGAGAATGATGCCGAGGCATGGAACAACCGCGGTGTCGTTCTGCAGGAGCTTGGCAGGATCGACGAGGCTTTGATCAGCCATGAGCGTGCGCTCGCTTTGCGGACCGATTACGTTGACGCTGCACTCAATCTTGCAAATGCGCAATTGATCGTGAGGCGGTTTGCCGATGCGATGGCCGGCTACGCCAAGGTATTGGCGCAGGATCCACGATGTGCCGACGCCCATTACAATTTGGGTAATGCATTGTTCGATCTTGAGCGCTTTGAGGAGGCGTTGGCGAGCTACGCCAGGGCGGTCGCTATTCGATCAAATTTTTTCGATGCGCGAATCGGGCGCGCCCGTGCCTTGGCAAAGCTCCACCGCTATGACGAGGCGTCCGTCGAATATGAAACGTTACGCAAGCTTTCTCCCGGACTGCCAAATCTCCTGACCGACCTCATCCACTGTAAGGTTACGACCTGTCACTGGACCGAAATGGCATCTTTGACTGGGGAACTATTTGCGCGCGTCAATGCCGGGAACCTGTCCGTCGATCCATTCCTGTTCCAAGGATTCGATGCGACTCCCGATCAACAATTCGATTGCGCGCGGAACTGGGTCCGCCTGAAAAACGTGAAGGGCACGGAAAGGACATGGAATCCGACCCAGTTCCCATCGGACAGAATCCGTATTGCCTATCTTTCGGCCGACTACCAGCGACATGCGACAACGCAGCTCATCGCGGAACTGTTTGAAATCCATGACCGGGACCGATTTGAAATCATCGGAGTTTCGTTTGGCCCGGATGACAAGAGTCAGGTGCGTTCGCGCGTGATAAAATCATTCGATCGCTTTTTCGATGTCACAACGCAGTCTGACGACAGCGTTGCCAACCTCTTGCGTGGTGTTCCGGTGCACATTGCGGTCGATTTGAAAGGCTATACGACAAATGCCCGTATGGGAATCTTCAGCCGGCGTGCTGCGCCAATTCAAGTCAGCTATCTAGGCTATCCCGGAACGAGCGGGGTCGACTTCATGGACTATATCGTGGCTGACCAGGTCGTCTTGCCCTTCGATCAACAGCCATTCTATTCGGAGCGGATCGTCCAGTTGCCGGATAGTTATCAGGTCAACGATTCCAAACGTCGCATTGGTGTGGTTCCAAAACGCGGCGTCGCGGGCCTGCCGGATCGCGGTTTTGTGTTTTGCTGCTTCAACAATAGCTGGAAACTGAACGCGCCTATGTTCGATGTCTGGATGCGGATTTTGCACCGGGTCGAAGGAAGCTTGCTTTGGCTGCTTCGCGCCAATGCCCAGGTCGTCCGCAATCTGCGCGCGGAGGCGCAGGCGAGGGGGATAGATCCGTCGCGCCTCGTATTTGCGCCGCAACTTGACGTAGAGGACCACTTGGCGCGACTTACGCTTGCCGATCTTTTCTTGGACACATTGCCATATAATGCCCATACGACGGCGAGTGATGCGCTCTGGAGCGGCGTGCCGGTGCTGACGTGCCAGGGTGGGACATTCGCCGGTCGGGTTGCCGCAAGCCTGCTGCGGTCGGTGGGGCTCCCGGAATTGGTAACAAGCTGCTTGGAGGATTATGAGGCCATGGCGATTCGACTCGCTACGGACCCAGCCCTTTTAGGTTCGTTCCGGCGGCGATTGCAGGACAATCGTGCTACCCACCCGTTGTTTGCTGCCGATCGGTTTTGCCGGCATATCGAGGCGGCCTATTTACGAATGTGGGATATCTGGAAAGATGGCGGCGGACCGCAAAGTTTTCGTGTCGATCCGATTGTATCGACTTGAATAAAGTGAACTGGCTAAAAGCAATCATACAATCCAGTCATACAATCATTGTGTGTGCAGGGAGAAACGCAACGTGGGTGCTGCCGGGACGACCTTGATGGGCCTGTTGGAGGAGGCCAACACGCTTCGTCGGAAGGGCGCGCTTGACGACGCCGTCGACCGATACCGGCGAGTTCTTGGCCAGGATCCAAGGCATGCGGATTCGCTTTATTATCTGGCACAAATCTCTTGCCAACAGGGCCATGTCAGCACGGGGATCGGCCTCGTCCGCCAAGCCCTTGCCATCGATCCCCAGCACGGGAGGGCACATAATCTGCATGCCATGGCGCTGAGCGCTCTTGGCCAGCCGGCGGAAGCCCTGGCCAGTTTTGATTTGGCCATCAAGCTCCAACCGGAACTCGCGAGCGCGCATGCCGGCCGCGGTGACGTTCTCGCGGTTCTCGGACGGCATGCCGAGGCGACTGAAAGCTACAACCGTGCTTTGGAAATCGATGAAGCCGCGGCCGACAGCTGGTGTAATCGTGGTGTATCGCTGCAACAGCTGGGTCGCTACGAAGAAGCGCTTTCGAGCTATGAACGAGCAATTGAGCTTGATCCCGATTCCGTCGAGGTTCATCTCAATGTTGCGACGGTGCTGGGGCTCTTGGGCAGGTTTGCAGAAGTTCCGGCGCACTGCGATCGTTTCCTTGGCTGTCGGCCTGACAGCGTCAATGCACTCGTCGTCAAGGGAAATGCGCTCAGGGTCTTGGGCCGCCATGAGGAGGCGTTGTCGAATTATGACAGGGCCTGTGCGCTTGATCCGACACTTCTTACCGCACTTGTCAACCGTGGCCTTACGCTGCGCGATCTGGGACGGCAGCCTGAAGCGTTGGCGAGCTATGAATCCGCACTGGAACTCGCGCCCGAAGATCCTCAAGTGTGGAATCATCGCGGCGTTGCGCTTCTGGAGCTTCGTCAACATTCAGAAGCCCTGGATAGTTTCGCGCGAGCGATTGCTGCTGATCCCCACGACGCCGATTTCCACTTTAACCATGGAAATGGGATGATTGCCCTGGCCCGATACGAGGAAGCGCTCGCCTGTTTTGACCGAGCGTTGGCGTTGCGGCCGGGGGATGCCGCGACGTTGACGAATCGGGGCACCGTTCTCGTGAAATTGCGGCGCGCCGAGGAGGCGCTGGCGAGCTATGACGACGCCCTGGCGACAACGCCGGATCACGTCGATGCGATCATTGGCCGCGGTACAATCTTGTTCGATCGTAAACGTCCTTATGAAGCCCTTGTCTGCTTCGATCGAGCTTTGGAACTTCAGCCGGACCATTTGACCGCTTTGAACAATCGCGGATTGGCGCTGATGAGTCTGGGCCGTCGGGCTGAGTCCATTGAATCTCAGGAGCGTGTGCTGGCCATGGATCCACACAATGGCCACGCATTCTCGTCACTGCTGTTTTCCTGTCTTGCGGCATGTGATTGGAAACGACTAAAGCGCCTGGAGACGGAATACGGAGACCTGGCGCAGGACGAGAATTTGGTTGTCGAACCATTTGCGATACTGGAACTTTCCTCCAATCCAATGGACCACCTTCGGTCTGCGCGGAACTATGTGCGCCCATACCTTGCGACGGTGCGTCCGTTACCAATGCGTCCGCTCACAAGTTCCGCCGGACGAATTCGACTGGCATATCTCTCGATGGATTTTCGCCGCCATCCGGTCGCCTATGCGATTGCCGAACTGCTCGAACTCCACGACAGATCGAAATTTGATGTCATCGGAGTTTCCTATGGGCGCAATGACCATAGCGACATTCGCGAACGGATCAGCAATGCATTTGACCAGTTTCATGATGTGTCGGCATTGAGTGATCGCGACATTGCCGAGACCATCAGGCGGCTGGAGGTGGATATTCTCGTTGATCTTGGTGGCTACACTGAGAATGCCCGGCCAGGAATCATGGCCTTGCGACCTGCACCGGTGCAGGTCAACTATCTTGGTTATTCCGCAACCATGGGGGCGGATTTCATCGACTATGTGATTGCAGATGAGATTGTTCTGCCTTTTTCAGAACGCGACGCATATGTCGAAAAGATCGTGCATCTCCCGGACTGCTACCTCGTGAACGGCCAACCGCGCCGCATTGCGTTCATTGCCCCGTCACGGTCGGATGTCGGGCTACCCGAGCAGGGATTTGTCTTTTGTTCCTTCAATAATTGTTGGAAAATCAGAGATGAGATTTTTGACGTCTGGATGAGATTGCTCAGTCGGGTGCCGGATAGTTTTCTCTGGCTGGCCCAGGCTGAGGACTTGGCCATGAAAAATCTGCAAAGCGAAGCAGCCGCGCGAGGCGTTGATCCGAACCGGCTGATTTTTGCTCCCAAGGTGCCATCCATCGAAGATCATTTCGCACGTCATCGGGCGGCCGATCTGTTTCTGGATACGCTTCCTTACAACGCCCATTCGACAGTCAGCGATGCGCTATGGATGGGTTTGCCGGTTTTGACGTGCCGGGGACGAAGCTTTACGGGACGTGTCGCATCAAGCGTACTCCTTGCAGCCGGCTTGCCCGAACTCGTAACCGGCAATATCGCGGAATACGAAGCGCTCGCCTTGCGGCTTGCAACGGATCGGGATGTGCTGGGCGCAATTCGCTCCAAGCTTGTGGCTAACCGCGACCAATGCGCGTTGTTCGATATGCGGCGTTTTCGGCGTCATATCGAGGCGGCCTATACGAATATGTGGAGCCGGGCGCTCCGTGGAGAGCCGCCTGAAAGCTTTGCGGTTTCCCCTGTCGATAACGGGTTGTTTCCTGCGGCTCTCGATGGTTTTGAAAGTGCATTGAAAGTCGATTCGAATAATGCTTCGGCATGGACTAATCGCGCAAGCGAATTGTGGGCGCTCGACCGGCGTGCGGAGTCGCTTGCGAGCTACGAGAAAGCGCTGGGGCTTTCCCCGGATATGATTGAAGCATTGATTGGCTATGGCAAAGCATTACGTGAGCTCAACAGATACGGGGATGCACTCGCCAGTTATGAAAGGGTACTGGCCATCAGGCCGGATGATGTGACCGCGCTTCTCGGGCGGGCTCAGCTTCTCGGTCTCGTGAATCGTATCGACGATTCTCTTGTTGAATGCGATAAATTGCTTGCTTTGGATCCAGACAACGTTTTGGCCCTGGTTACGCGCGGTGATGCCCTCGCGGCGCTGCATCGCCCGGTTGCGGCGCTGCAGGCTTTCGACCAAGCATTAGAACTCGAGCCCAATAACATATATGCCTTGAACAATCGCACCAATGCGCTGCAAGGCCTCAATCGTTACAAGGAGGCGCTGGATGACTTGGAGCGGGTCCAAGCCATGTTGCCGCAATATGCGGATGCGCATCTCAATGAGGCGCTCGTGCGATTCTGCCTTGGAGATCTTCGCAAGGCTTGGGAAAAGTATGAATGGCGCTGGAAATGCAAGGACTGGTCGGAAAAATTGCGGCCGTTCTCTCAACCGCTGTGGCTCGGGCAGGAGTCCCTTGCTGGCCGGAGCATCTTCTTGCATGCCGAGCAGGGGCTTGGCGACACGCTGCATTTCATACGTTACGTAGCGCTGGTGATTGAACGTGGTGCTCGCGTTGTTCTCGAAGTTCAACCGCTTCTAAAGGTGCTCGCATCGGAGATTAAGGGTGTTTCGTCGGTCATCAGCCGCGGTGAGCCCATCCCGGCGTGCGACTTTCATTGCCCGTTTCTCAGCCTGCCGCTGGCGTTTGGTACCGAACTCGATACCATTCCCTGCCAGGTACCCTACCTCTGGCCGCCAGCCGATCGCGTGGCCAGATGGAAGGCGCGGTTTCCGAAGGGCGACAAACTTCGGGTTGGCTTGGCTTGGTCCGGCAATCCGCGAAATCCACTCGATGCCATTCGCTCGATGTCGCTCTTGCAGTTGGCACCGCTATTTGAAATTGATGGAATTGAATTCTTGAGCCTGCAGAAGGATATCCGCAATCATGACGTCGAGGCGTTGCGTGGCTTTCGTCAAATCGCCAATCTAGGCCCTGACCTCCGGGATTTCGGCGATACGGCCGTCGCCATTATGGAACTCGATCTGGTCATTGCGGTCGATACTGCGGTGGCCCACCTGGTAGGCGCGCTGGGCCGGCCGGTTTGGGTTCCGCTGCCATTCTCTCCAGGTTGGCGATGGCTGCTGGAGCGTGATGACAGTCCCTGGTACCCGTCCGCGAGGTTGTTTCGCCAGCCAAAGCCCGGGGATTGGGAAAGCGTCGTGTTGGAGTTGAAACATCAATTGCAGTCGTGGTCGGAACAGAGGTCGAGCATAGTGTCGAATGAACCAGATGGTGCAATCGGTTAATAAGCAGAGTATCGGCGCAGCGGTCAGCCGGGCGCTCGCATTGCATCAGGCTGGCCGCCTTGCCGAGGCGGAACAGATTTATCGGTCCGTTCTCAGCGTCGATGAAAACCAGTTCGAGGCATTGCATTTTTTAGGGCTGATCGAAGCCCAGCGGGGCAATAACAAGGAGGCCAACCGCCTCATCAGTCGATCGTTGAAAATCAATAGTCAGACGGCGGACGCCTTCGCAAATCATGCACGGGTATTGAATGCGCTGCGGCGCTTCGATCAGGCCATTGCGGCTTGTGACCGGGCCCTTGCGATCAATTCGATGCTTCTCCCCGCGCACGTAAGTCGGGGCATTGCGCTCAAGGAATGCGGGCGGTTCGGGGAGGCGGTCGCGTCCTTCGACCGGGCTTTGGCGTTTCAGCCGGACTATCCAGTGGCGTGGAGCAACCGCGGAACCGTCTTGCTGGCTCTGGGACGGCACGACGATGCGCTTCTCAGCTTCAACCGGGCCCTGTCGCTCAACCCCAGGGATAGCGCAACGTGGACCGAACACGGTAAGGCTCTTGGCCTGTTGAACCGGGTTGGGGAGGCCCTGGAAAGTCTGGAGCGGGCCACAAGCATGGATCCGCACAACGCGGCGGCATTGAGCAACCGGGCCATCGCCTTGAACATGCTGGGGCACTATGCGGAGGCGCTTGCGAGTTGTGATCGAGCGCTGGCCATCGAGCAGAAGAATATCGAAACGCTGTTCCATCGCGGAAACGCGCTTTACGGGCTCGAGCGCTATCACGATGCGCTTGCGAGTTACGATCGGGCGCTGGAACTCAATCCTCGCTATGTTGATGCTGTCAGCAACCGCGGCGATGCACTGCTGAAACTGGGCGAGATCGAAAGAGCGCGCTCCTGCTACGACCGGGCGCTCGCAATAAATTCAGCCCATGTGCCGGCTTGGCGCAATCTGGCAGACCTGCTGAGTCAGATCGGCCATCACCAAGAAGCGATTGCCTGTTATCGTCGCGCCCTCGCAATCGTGCCGGACGACCCGACATTGTTGTGGAACGAAAGCAATGCATACCTTGTCACGAAGCGGTTCGCGCAAGGCTGGGCGCACTACGAAAAGCGGTTTGACGCAGACAAGACCCTGATTCGGCAGGATCATCCGCAGCCCCGCTGGAACGGAAAAAAAGTGTTCGGGACCCTGTTGATCTGGGGAGAACAGGGGTTGGGCGACCAGATCCTGCACGCCAGCATGATCGCAGAACTCGAAGGACAAGCCGACGAAATCGTGCTCGAAGTCGAACCGCGTCTTGTGGAATTGTTTGCGCGCTCATTTCCACATGCGCGTGCCGTCCCGATGGGACGCGGCCGCTATGCCGGACGGGTGGACAGTCATATTCCGATCGGCGGGCTTGGACAGCATTTGCGGCCGGATTGGGCTTCGTTTCCGCGGCGCAATCTCGGATATTTGGCGGCAGACCCGGCGCGCGCGATGGCACTGCGAGAACGGCTACGGGAACGGATTCCTGGCGATCATCGCAAAGTGATCGGAATTTCGTGGAAAAGCAAACACCGGAAGTTCGAGCGTGACAAGAGCGCACGTCTCCAGGATTTTGAGGGCCTGCTACGCAATCCGGACTTTGGATTTGTCGATTTGCAATATGGCGAGACGCTGGCAGACCGTTCGTCCGTCGAGGCGGACTGCGGTGTGCAAGTTGAGCATCTCGATGACATCGACAACACCAATGACATCGATGGGCTCGCCGCGCTGATCAGTGCCTGCGACGCCGTCATCACGGTCAGCAACACCACAGCCCATCTTGCGGGGGCGCTCGGTCGGCCTACGTGGGTTTTCCTGCCACTTGGACATTCGCGCTGGTGGTATTGGTTCAAGGAGGGCGATGATTGTCCCTGGTATCCGAAGTTGAGCCTCATGCGGCAGACACGTGGTCAATCATGGGGACAATTGATCGGGGCCCACGTCGACCAGATATGCGCAGCCTTGAGGACCTGACCGCTCGTGCAAACGACAGATATCGATATTTCGGTGTTGCTGGAAGAAGCTCAAGGGCTTCGTCGTGGTGGCGCGCTCGCGGACGCTGCCCATCGCTATCGCCGGGTATTGCTATTGGATCCACTGAACGTGGATGCGCTCTATTATCTCGCGCAGATATCCTGCCAGTTGGGCGACGTGAACGGCGGCGTCGCGTTGGTCCGTCGCGCCATTGTCGTCAATCCGCAGCAGGGGCGCCTCCACAACCTGCTCGGAATGGCCCTGGCGGCACTCGGTCGTCCGCACGAGGCACTCGCAAGCTTCGACACGGCCATTATGGTTGCGCCACAGCTCATCAGCGCCTACGGGGCGCGCGGCGATGCCCTGGTGACATTGGGGCGGTTCGAGGAGGCCATCGAAAATTATGACCACGTGTTGGAATCGGATCCGACCGCCGTCGATACGTGGTGCAATCGGGGGGCCGCCCTGCAGCAAATTGGCCTATCTGCGAGAGCGCATGAATGCTACGAGCGTGCCGTTACGCTGTGCCCCGATATTATTGAGGCTGCGATAGGGCAGGGGGTAGCCTTACTCTCCATGGCGCGACATCGCGAGGCACTGGCGGCGTTTGAAAGCGTTCTGGCGCGCGATCCCCGCAATATCGAAGCACTGGGCGGCTGCGGCTTTGTGCTCAACGCGCTCGATCGTCCGGCTGACGCTTTGTCGATATGCGACAAGGTTCTGTCTATCAGGCCGGACCACATCGGTGCGCTCAACAATCGCGGAACGGCGTTCTGTCTTCTCGGGCGTCATGAGGAAGGCCTCGCAAGCTACCGCAGGGTGGTTGAGCTTGAACCGCAAAATGTCGAATCCCTCGCGAATTGTGCCTATGCACTCAATTCATTGGGCCGATCGCTGGAGGCCCTGGAAAGTTGCGATCAGGCGCTTGCCGTCCGGCCAGGCTTTATTGCGGCGCTCAACCATCGTGGAATCGCCCTGATGGTGCTTCGTCGCCTGGATGAAGCGCAGGCAATGTTCGATTCGGTTCTGGCGATTGATCCAGATGAAATTGATGCCCTCAACAACCGGTCTGGCGTATTGTTTTCGTTTAACCGGTTCGAAGAGGCTCTGGCTGGGTATGACGCTGTTTTGCGCCTGGCTCCCGGCCATGTCGATGCTCTCTATAACAGGGGCATGTCGCTCTACATCATGAATCGTGGCGTTGAGGCTGTGGATTGCTTTGAGCAAACCATCGTGCTTCGTCCCAGTTACGGCAAAGCACGCATTGGCCGCTGTATCGCTCAACTGCCGATCATCTATTCGGATGCAGTCGAAATTGCCACGCGTCGCGCAGCCTATGAACGGATGCTTTCGATGCTACGAAACGACGTCGAACGCGACGATATCGGCGGTGCATTGGCGGATGCCGTTGGCGCGATGCAGCCTTTTTATCTTTCATATCAGGGGCGCAACGACAGGGATTTGCAGCGCCTCTATGGGGAGATGGTTTGCCGGGCGCTTGCTCGAAAATATCCACCGGCTGAATCGAGTCCCGCGCCCGGTCAAGGCCACCCCGTGCGCGTCGGCATCGTCAGCGGCTTTTTCTTTCAGCATTCCGTCTGGAAATGCCTGCTTAAAGGCTGGATGAGCCAGATTGATCGAAATCGTTTCCGGTTGTTCGGATACTATACGGCGTCGACGCGAGATCCGGAAACCGACGCGGCCAAATCGTTATGTGAAAAGTTTATACAAGGGCCGCTTCCGGTCGAACGCTGGCGAGAAACTATCCTGGCTGATGCAATTCATGTGCTGATTTACCCTGAAATCGGCATGGACCCCGTGTGTCCGCAACTCGCGGGTCAGCGGCTGGCATCGGTCCAGTGTAATTCGTGGGGACACCCCGAAACGAGCGGATTTCCGACGTTGGACTACTTTCTCAGCAGTGACTTGATGGAGCCGCCCGATGGGCAGGACCACTACACCGAGCGGCTTATTCGGCTCCCCAATCTGTCCGGGTTCTATGAGCCGGCCGAAACCTCATTGGTGTCGGAGACGCGAATTGGGCTCGACTTCGGGTTCGACTTGGGACTCAACTTGGGACCTGCCGTTATCAAGTATTGGAGTCCCCAGTCTCTGTACAAGTATCTCCCACAGTTCGATTGGATATTTCCGCGAATTGCCGGAGCGGTTGGTCCCTGCCGATTCGTATTCATCCAAGACAAGAGCGCGGATGTATCGGAGACGTTTCGCAAGCGCCTCGATCGCGCGTTTGCCGCGGCCAACATGAACGCAGCCGACTATTGCTTGATACTTCCGCGCCTCGATCAAACGCGTTTCGGCGCAGCGATGCGATCCTGCGATATTTTTCTCGATAATCCCGAATGGTCCGGCTGCACAACGAGCCTGGAGAGCTTGCAGTTTGATCTTCCAATCGTGACAATGTCGGGGCGATTGATGCGGGGGCGCCATACCGCTGCATTTCTCCGGATGATGAATGTGCACGATACGATCGCAGATTCGGTGGACGAATATGTAACGATCGCAACGCGGCTTGCCCTGGACGAATCGTGGCGAACCAAGATCAGGGAAAGGATTCGCATGAATAAGAATCGAATTTATCGCGACCACAACTGCATCAATGGACTTGAATCCTTTCTGGATCGCGTTGCGCGGAATTCAGTATCATGATTGATGGCATTGACACACCGTACCGGATATCAATTTCTGCCGGTCGTACGCACGATGCGCAAGTTCGCAAAAAATTGAAATTTGCGACATTCTGGCATGGTGACGCACTTTCGCCTTATGAATGGATGTGCTTGAAATCATTTCGAGCAAAGCATGACGACGTTTTTTTCGTGTCTTATGATGATAAGGTCTCGGTGCCCGAAGGAATTCAAGTCATCAATGCAAATGAAGTATGTGACAAGGCTCTGTTGGATAAGTTCATCTATCACGGCAAGCCTTCGCTGGCCGGGTTTACGGATTATTTCCGTTATCGATTGATCCAAAAGCATGAAGTCTGCTGGTTCGATGCTGACATGATGTGCCTTTCGCCTGACGAATCTATTTTTAACGACTTCATTTTTGGATTTGAACACGAACTATCGATAAACAATGCGATCCTAAAGTTGCCACGGAACCACGGGGCGCTATTGGAGCTTATCAAGACGTGCGAAGAAAATATCGGAAAGGATTTGGAGTGGGGCGCGTTGGGCCCGATTCTTTTGACGCGAATACTTACAAACGCCAAACTGCGGGAACGAGCCCAACCAAAGGAAAAATTCTATCCTTTCGGAGTCGTGAATTTTTGGCAACTATTGCTTCCAATCTACCGCGATAAGGTCATCAACGAAACGCAAAATTCATGGAGCGTCCATCTTTGGAATGAACTCTACAAGCAAATCGGAAATTGGAAGCACATCTGTCCGCCGGAAGGGTCATTCCTTCATTGGAAGGCAAAAGAACTCGACTGCCTCGACCGCTTTATTGCGATCTACCCTGAGCCACTCATATACAATGTTGTCGAATCCTGGATTGCAAATTATGAGCGCAAGATACAAATGTCGGAAGAAATTGCGACATTGAAGCAGGCAATAATGGATATGAAGGAAGGGAAAGCCCAATCTCCGGATTATAGCGATTTCCGGTCATATTGAATCTCTCTTCAATTGGTAACATCATTCCTCCAAATCGGTATTGGTATTAAAATGTTGTGCAAACATGTGACGATTGTCCCTATACCACGTAACAAGATCCGGGAGGTCGATCGCTAATCGATGTCTCGACGACCATCCCAGAGAATTGATGCGGGCCGTGTTTAGTGCATAACGGCGGTCGTTGAAAGGGCGGTCGGCCTCGAATGCAATTTGAGTAGACGGGTCTCTACCGGTTTGTCGGCATATCATTTCAGCGATTGCAAAATTTGAATATTCCTCCTCGGTACCGACATTGTAAGCGGTTCGGAGTTCTCCAGATTCCGCAATAATAAGGAGGGCGGCGGCAAAATCCTGGGCCGCGAGATAGTACCTTCGATGAGTTCCATTGCCATGCAGTGGAAGTTTTTTCCCATCCATCGCATGCATGATGAACCGCGGTATGATTTTTTCAGGAAACTGCCGTGGACCAAAAATGTTATTCGCGCGCACAATGATCGCATTCGTGCCGAACGATCTCCAATAGCTCTGAATGATCATTTCGGCGGCCGCCTTGGATCCCGAGTAGGGATTGTTGGGATGCAGAGGATGGTCCTCCGTTGCCCCATCGGCCAGCACTTCCCCATATACTTCATCGGTGCTGACATGGATGAATCGTGCAACGTTCTGTTGGCGGGATGCTTCCAGGATGACGTGGGTTCCCAATGTGTTGGTACGTGTGAATTCCATGGAATTGCTGAAAGATCGGCCGACGTGGCTTTCTGCTGCAAGATTGAGGACAAGATCGACGCCATGCGTCGCACTAAGCATGGCGGGGTAGTCGGTTATGTCTCCTGCCATGAAGGCGACGCGGCGGGATTGGAGATGATCTATGATGAAATTGATGTTGGCGGCATAATTCAATTTGTCCAATACGCAGATCTGAGCGCACGGGTATCGAGCCACAACGGCATCGACGACGTGGGAGCCAATAAAGCCGGCCCCACCGGTCACAAGGATCTTGTTCATCGCGCACCCGATTGATTTTTACATGCCCTGCCAACGGCCTCCATTTCAAGGAGAACCGCGTCGGCGGCAAGCGACAGTCCGGTCTGCTCATGTAACTTGGCGATGTCCAATCGAAACTCCTCGCCGACGCGTTCGCCCGTTTGATGAAGTTGCCCTTGGCCGTAGCCGCTTATCAACGCATTCGCTATGCGACCGATCTCAAGTGCAGTTCCTGAGCCGATATTGAAAATGCCGCGCGAGCGGCGTTCGATCAGGCTTGCTGCAGCTTTTCCGACGAACCATGCCGGCACGAAGTCCTTGCGCGTGCGTGCCGCAATGTCGAGTTCGATTGTATTGGTGTGAGTGAGCGAACCGAGTGCGGTCGAGACAAAAGTACGCCGTCCGGTTGGTTCGGCTCCGAAGACGTTGGCTGGACGCAGGATCATCAAACGTTCACCCAGCATTTTGGAAAGCCCGGATTCGATTTTCGCTTTGTTCCGACCGTAGACAGTCGAGGGGGCGACAGGTTCGGCCTCGCGGAGCGGCGGGTCGAGGCGGGTTTGATAAACCGCGCGACTGCTGATCATCACGTAACGCGCCCCGGCGCCCTGCACGATGGCGGCCGCTGTGCCGTCGAATCCCAGATCCTCGGGAAGATCGCTCAAATACCAAGCCGGAGAAAAGGCGCAATTGATGATGATGTCCGTGCCGCGGATCGGCATTTGGACAAATTCGGCGAGGCTGACGGTTTGCGTGAAATCGTGTTCCGCCAGATATTTCGACAGAATGCCGCCCAGATAACTACGACGCCCGATGACAATAATGGACATCTGCTATGGGGGCTCCCGTGGAACAGCCTATTGCCATCAACGACTTGCAGCCGGGAAAGTAGCGGTGAGGAGTGTCCTCCGCAATGGTGATTGAATCGTCGTTGTCACTACGGCACTTGGGACGGCGCTTGGGGCTGCACTTGGGGCAGTGTTCGGGCAATCAACCCGCGCCCCAAGTGCTTGAGCCCCAAGTGCTCCTCGATCAACTCAGACCACGATTGTCCTGGTAGTTGCCGGTTGATGCGCAAGTTCGGATACCACGGGCTGTCGGCCCGGTTCTTGAACCAGTACCACCAGCGCGCCTGGCCATGCGGCACAAAGACCTGCGTAGGGCGGCCAAGTGCGCCGGCGAGATGGGCGGTCGTATTGCTCACAGTGACGATTAGGTCGCACGCGCACATCAATGCGGCGAGCCCGTCGATGTCGTCTGTATTGTCGATGTCGTCGATGTGCTCAACGCGCACGCCGAGTTCCTGCTCGACGGCCTCGCGGTCGGCTTGGGTGTCGCCATATTGCAGGTCGATGAAACGGTATCCGCCTTGCTGGAGCAGGGGGCGGAAATCACCGAGGCACGCACTTTTTACCCCTGCGAATTTGGCATTCCGGCTCTTCCAGGACAGTCCAATGACCTTTCGACTGTCGCCATGCAGGCGGTCATACAGGGCCTGGGTGCGCACCGGGTCGGCGACCAAATGTCCGGATTCGTTCTTGGGGAAGGCGTTCCAATCGGGTCGCAAATACCGGCCGAGGCTGGCGATCGGCATGTGCACATCCACGCGTCCGGCGTACGGGGTCTTCTCTGCCATCGGGACTGGTCGCGTGCCGGGGAACGAGCGCGCGAACAGGCGCACCAGGCGCGGGTCGAGTTCGAGCACAATTTCGTCGGCCAAACCGCTAAGGTCCGGGATCATGCTGGCGTGCAGGATTTGTTCGCCCAGGCCCTGTTCTCCCCAGACCAGCAGTGTGCCGGCGACCTGTTTGCCGTTCCACAGTGGCCGCGGGTAGGGACGGCGGATGCCGGTTGTCTCGGCCAAAAATCGTTGATCGTAGTTCAGCCAGCCTTCGGCGAGACGGCCAAGGGTCAAATAGGCGTAGCTTGCATTCAAGAGGAGGGTCGGGTCCTGGGGTTTCGCCTCGATCGCCTGTCGATAACTCGCGAGAGCTTCCTCCTGGCGATCGAGCCCGTGCAAGGCAATGCCGCGGCTGCAGAGCGCATCGCAATAGCCGGGACGAATGGCCAATGCCCGGTCGAATTGAATCAACGCTTCCGCGTCGCGCCCAAACGCGAGCAGCGCGTTGCCGCGGCACAGGCACGCTTCGCAATAGTCGGGCCGGATGGAAGACGCGTTTTCAAAAGCGGCCATCGATTCATCGTATCGCCTGAGTTCAGCGAATATGCTTCCGCGGCCTAGCCAAGCCTCGGCAAGCGTTGGTGCGATGACGAGAGATTTGTCGTAAGCCGCCAGCGCCTCTTGCAGTCGTTCTTGTGCAAGGAGAGCGTTGCCGCGTCCCAGCCATGCCTCAGCGAGATCGGGCGCATTGGCGAGCGCGCGATCAAAGGCGCTGATCGCCTCATCGTTTCTCTTGAGCATGACCAGCGCATGACCGCAGCCAAGCCAGGCTTCGGCAAGGTCGGAATTGATTGCAACGGCTCTTTCAAAACTTGCAAGCGACTCTTCGTACCGATGGGTCATGCGCAGCGCGTTGCCCATGTTGCAACAGGCATCGGCGTCGTTGGGTTGCAGTCTGACGGCGTTCATGCAGCTTGCAAGAGCATCGTCATAGCGGCCGAGTTCATTGAGGGTCTTGCCGCGGTTGCTATGAGCCTGGGCGTAGCCGGGAGCGAGCGCAATCGCCTTGTCGAAGCTCGCCAGCGCTTCCTCACGGCGCTTGAGTTCGCGCAGAACCGTTCCACGATTGTGGTGCGCTGCCGGGCCCGAGGGCGCGAGCGCCAGGGCCTGATCATAGTTCGCAAGTGCTTCGCTGAAACGCCGCAGTGCAGCGAGCGTATTGCCTTGATTAAGGAGAGTGCCGACATCTCGCGGATTGATCTGCAACGAACGTGCAAACACAACCAATGCATCTTCGAATCGTTGGCTTGCGGACAATACATTCGCGAGGCTTGACAAGGCCTCCGGTGAGTTTGGCCGTTTACGCAGCGCCGACTTGATCCGTTTCTCAGCTTCCTTGTTGTTCCCTTGCTGGGCTTTGACTATCCCTAATAGGTGCAGCGCATCGAAATGATCCGGTTGTGATGCGAGTATCTGCAAATAGAGCCGTTCCGCGTCAGGCAATCGGCCTTGCTGATGGCTGGCAACAGCATGCTGAAGTAGCTCCGAGGCTGGCTGTGTCACTTGCATTGACCGCGGCTGACGCGATGACGGCCAACGCTAAGCAGGATGGCGTGGTTTGACCAACGAACGCTTCCCGTTTGGAGGTCCGCCTTTACGGCGGCTTCTCGCCGCGGGCGGCTCTTAGAGGACTTACAGCAGAAAGAAAGGCCGCGTAAACGCGGAACTCCAAACACGCACGTTCGGAGTTCCGTTGGACGAGCCGCGCTATCCTGGTGAGGTGCGAATGAGAAAAAGTGCCGATGCATTTCGCGGTAACTTGTGTGCCATTGGCTAAAGTCGCGGATCGAGTGTCCTGGCCATTTTCATATCGGCCTCGGCGCCGGCGCGGTCGCCTTTTGCCGTTTTTGCAAGCGCGCGGTGCCGGTAGGCGAGCGCGATATTGGGATTGAGTTCGATCGCTTTATCATAGTCTTCGATGGCGCGGCCCACATCTCCGGTTTGCAGGAGCGCGTTGCCGCGGTTGAAATAGGAGATGGCGCCTCCTGGATCGAACCAAACGGCCTGATCGTAGTCCTCGATGGCGCGATCGAACTGTCGCATATCCATATAGGCGTTCCCACGATTGATGAACACCATGACGTCGTTGGGACGAATACGCAGGGCCTGGTTGAAATCCGCAATGGCCCGATCGAATTGGCGCAAGGCCTGGTAGGCATTGCCACGATTGATGTAGGCAATAAAATATGCCGGGTTCAATGCGATGGCCTGATCGAAGTCGCGTATCGCGCGATCAAGCTGCATCTTGCCCTGAAAGGATCGTCCGCGGTTGTTGTAGGCTTGCGCAAAATCCGGTGCCATGCGGATCACTTCGTCGTAATCGCTGATCGACCGGTCGAGGTCGTTCTTGGCCTGATGGGCGTTGCCGCGGTTGTAGTAGACGGTCGGAGAATTCGGGTAGAGGCGAACGGCTTGGTCGAATTCGATGATTGCCGATTCGAAATCTCGCTTGAACTGGTATGCGTTGCCGCGGTTCAAATGGCCATGCGCGCGCTTCTCCGGGTCGCGCGAAGACTCCTCGATGAGCTTCGTGCATGCGCGGAGTTTTTGCTCGACATCGTTGTCTTGCGTGCAATCCGAAAGGGTGTCGGCACGTGCTGCGAGGATTGCCAGCAATAGCGCTGCAACAAGTGCTATCAGGCGAACCATCAACGGACTCCCGAGATTGTCGGACCGATCGAACGACGCCGGACCAGCGCGACACCATTGGGGTCTCGGCGCGAGCGCGCGCACGAAACGAGTGCGCACGCGCTAGCCCCAATCAATGGCCGGCAAGGATTTGTCAAAGATAGAGACTTCCGGCCTTGGAGCCAATGGTTCAGTTGATCGCCCCTCCGCGCCGCATGTCGGCCTCGATCTGCAGCCTGTCGCCGCCGCCAAAGCGGACCCGGTAGACCTGCATGTTTTCCATGACACGTTGCACATAATTGCGGGTCTCAGAGAAGGGGATGCGTTCGACCCAATCGATCGGGTCGACACCCGGGTCGCGCGGGTCGCCAAAACGCGCAATCCAATCGCGGACGCGTCCGGAGCCTGCATTGTAGCCGGCGAAGGTCAGGATGTAGGAGCCTCGATAAGTTACGAACAGGTCGGCAAGCTCCGCGGCGCCCATCTGGACATTGTAGACCGGATCGGAAAGCAGGCGGTTGACGTCGAAGGCGACGCCGAATTTCTTGGCGACATGGCGTCCGGCGTCCGGTGTCACCTGCATGAGGCCCATGGCCTTGGCGGTTGAGACGGTGCGCTGGTTGAAGGTGCTTTCCTGGCGCGCGATCGCGTAGATGATGCTGGAGTCGACGGCCGGGGCAATACCCTGATAGTCGGGGATTCCGATGGTCGGGAAGGCATACTTTTCGAGCGGCAAGCCGCGGCCGAGGCCTTCTTTACCGAGGTGCAACATGGCGCGGGCATCATTGGCGTGCTCGGTCACATCGCCAATTGCCGCAAGCGTAACGGCATCCTGGGAGCGACTGCCGAGATCGGCGGTGATCCCGGTAACCAAGTCCCGCTCGCCGATGGCATAGAGATATTCTACCGCACGCGCGATTTCGAGTGGGGCGGCGCCTGGTCGGGCCGGCGGTGCCCGCAATACGAGATCCTTTAACGCGAGACGGCCACGAGCGATCTGGCCGTAATAGGCCGTCGGATATTGTGCAGCGGCCTCGTAGTGAGCGCGCGCTTCGCTGTTGCGGCCCATGGCCTCGGCGGTGCGGCCCTGCCAATAGCCTGCTCGCGACAACGCGATCGGATTGGTGACGCCTTGGGACATTTTTGAGAAATGGCTCTGCGCCGTTGCGGGGTCATTGAGGAACCGTAGTGCGATCCATCCGGCTGTGAACTGGTGCTCGACCCGGTAGTTTTCCCGGATCGGGATCGCCGCATCGCGCGCAATCCGATAGGCGGTCTTGGCGTCACCAAGGTCAAGAAGCTTGCGGGCAATGAGCCGTCGTTCGATCCACCATTGATCGGGATCGAGCGCGACCTGTGGGTCACGGGGAACGGAAAGCACGAGTTGGACGGCTTCCGCCGTCTGCTCGGCGCGCCGGTGCAACTGGGCACGGCTGAAAATCAAGCCGACGTCCGCTTTGGCCTCATCCGGGACGGCATCGAGCAAGGCCTTGGCGTTACTGGCCTTCTTGATCACGGCGGTGCGCGCTTTGGCGATCACCGGGGCGTGGCCGCCGGCGCGGTTGGCCGAGCGCATGGCGCCATCGGTGTCCTCGGCGTAGAGGCGCATGTCCATGCGGGCCTTGTGGTCTGCGGCGGTGAGGAAGGACCCAAAGGATTCGAGAACTTGGGTTTCCAGGTCGGCGGAAAAGCCCTCGCTCAACCAGCCCTCGCGTATCAGTATTTGGGCGTTGGCGGGCTCGCCCTGCGCGAGCAGTGCACGCGCCAGCGCGAAGCGTCCTCGCGAGGTCAGCGGCTGCGCTCGGCCAAAATAATTGCGCACGGTTGCCGGTTCGGCACGTTCGGTCCAGAGCATGGCCTCGGCGCGACGACGGAACATGCCGATACCCGGCCAGTTCGGATTGGCCGAAATGAAGGCCATATAGCGGGAAAAGGTCGCGCCATTGTGGTCGCTGCGCAGGATTGCCCATTCGACCAGTTTGTGGGCGGCCGGATCATTGATTGATTGCTGCTCTTCCGTAGCTTGGGTGGTCTTGCCCTGCCGTGCGAACGTAATGGCCTGCTTGACGGCGGCGACATCCGTCGGGGATGCCGCAAACGTCGGCTCGAATTTTGTGACGGAAATGTTGCCCACGGAGGCAAGCTCCGTGGCCTTGGGGGGGCTGTCGCTGCCCGATTTCGTGTTGGCGGCGTCTTTGGATTTGGCGTCTTTGGACTTTGGGTCCTTGGACTTTGCGTCCTTCGATTTGGCGTCTTTTGAGGCGGCGTCTTTTGATTTTGTGTCTTTTGTCTTAGGGTCCGCGGTCTTCGAGTCCTTGGACTTTGCGTCCTTGGACTTTGCACCTTTTGCCGTGTCCTTGGATTTGGCGTTCTTTGCCTCGTCCTTGCCGGCTTTGGCCTTGTCCTTGGCGGTACTCTTGGGGGCGTTTTTTGCGGCCTTCTTGGCCTCGGCTGCCGACTTTGCCGTAGCCGACGGCGCCGTAAAGTCGCCGGTCAGGGGACCCAGCAGGATGAGGCCCAATGCCATCCCGAGAGCGATTGCAATTCGTGTCTGATCAGCCACCTTGGCTTCTCCCAAGAAGAGTTGGCAAGAGAGTTGGCAACAGATTCGGAGAGTGTTGCTTTCCCCACCTTTATTCGATTGATAAGGTTGACGAACAGCTAACCAGCGTCCCGATGAACCATTAATGTCCATTGGCTGCCAACCGCGGCAAAAACAAGGGGGCGGCCTCATGCCCGCCGTTTTGCCCGGAAGGTACTGTAATTCCAAGGACTTGCTACGGCAAACGGGCGCTATGACAAAAGTCCGAGGACCAAAAGTATGACTGCCAGAACGCGTTTTCGAGGGTCGTTTACCGCGCTCGTCACGCCATTTAAGCATGATTCGGTCGACGAAGCTGCGTTTCGAGCCCTGGTCGACTGGCAGATCGCGGAGGGAACCAACGGCCTCGTGCCGGTCGGGACCACCGGCGAGAGCCCGACGCTGTCCCACGACGAACACAAACGGGTCGTCGAGTGGTGCATCGATCAGGCCAAGGGCAGGGTGCCGGTCGTTGCCGGAGCGGGTTCGAACTCGACCCAGGAGGCCATCGCGCTGTCGCAGCACGCCGAACGGGCCGGAGCCGATGCGGTTCTGGTGGTAACACCATACTACAACAAGCCCACCCAGGAGGGGCTCTACCAGCACTTCAAGGCGATCAACGACGCCATTGGAATTCCGATCATCATCTACAATATTCCGGGTCGTTCCGTGATCGACATGTCGGTCGCCACCATGGCGCGGCTGTTCGCACTTGCCAACATCTCGGGTGTCAAGGACGCGACCGCGAACATGGTGCGCGTCTCCGACCAGCGCGCCCAATTGGGGGCCGATTTCAACCAGCTCTCAGGCGAGGATGGAACCGCCCTGGGCTTCATGGCGCACGGCGGCCACGGGTGCATATCGGTGACTTCAAACGTCGCTCCACGGCTGTGTGCGGTCTTCCAGGGCGCATGCCTCAAAGGCGACTTTGCGACGGCCCTCACGTTGCAGGATAAATTGATGCCGCTGCACAATGCGCTGTTCCTGGAAACCAATCCGTCACCAGCGAAATATGCTTTGTCCGTATTGGGCCGATGTACTGAAATCGTGCGGCTGCCTATGGTTACCCTTGCCGACAAGACCAAGATTGCCGTGCGTGACGCCATGGTGCATGCCGGACTTATTAATTAATTGCGTCAATAAGTGGCGCCAGTTACGGGAATGCGTGGTGAAGCATGGCGGCCAAATCTGACCGCAACATCAAAGTCGTCGCCGACAATCGCAAGGCGCGCTTCAATTATGAAATTGGCGAGGTCTTCGAGGCCGGCATCGCGCTGACCGGCACCGAGGTCAAGGCACTGCGCCTGGGCAAGGCCACGATCGGAGAATCCTACGCGGACGCTCGCGATCGGGAGATCTGGCTCGTCAATTCCAATATTTCGGAATACCGGCAAGGTGGACGCTTCAACCATGCGCCCAAACGGCCGCGCAAACTGTTGCTGCACCGCCGCCAGATCGACAAGCTCGCTGGCGCCGTCGAGCGTGAGGGCATGACGCTCGTGCCGCTCAAGCTCTATTTCAATGAAAAGGGCCGCGCCAAGATCGAGATTGCGCTCGCGCGCGGCAAGAAGCTTCACGACAAGCGCGAGACCGAAAAGAAACGCAGCTGGGAGCGCGAGCGCGGCCGGCTACTGCGGGATAAGGGGTAAATTCCTGTCACGGTAACTATCATTGCAACATGCAGCCAACATGCCGTCGGCGTGCATTGCAGTTCATCCTCCCAGCGGTCACCGCGTTTTGATGCGCCGCGAGCGCAGATCAGGGGCAGGCAAATGATGAAAGAGAAATCTCCCCACAGAAGGCAATTTCTGCATCTGGCCGCAGGCGCTGCCACGCTACCGGCCGTGTCGCCCTTTGCATGGGCGCAAGCGTATCCAACGCGCCCCATCACAATGGTCGTTCCGTTCGCTCCAGGCGGGACAACCGACGTTGTTGCCCGCATCGTCGGTGAGCACCTCTCGCGCACGCTCGAGCAGCAGGTTGTCATCGAGAACGTCGCCGGAGCCGGCGGCACCACCGGCACGACCCGAACAATGCGCGCCAGTGCCGACGGCTACACCATCCAGATCGGTCAGATGGGGACCCATGCCGCTTCAGTGGCGCTCTATCCAAACCTCGCCTACAAGCCGGATGTCGACTTCGAGCCGATCGGCACGGTCGCCGGCCTGCCGATCGTGATCACGGCGAAGAAGGAATTTCCGGCGAACGACCTGAAGGCATTCATCCTCTATGTTAAGGCGAATGCCGAGAAGGTGAATGTCGCGCATGCTGGCGTCGGCTCGATTACCCACACCACTTGCCTGCTGCTCCATTCCCTTCTTGGCGTAAAGCCAACCTTTGTGCCATTCACCGGCGCCGCGCCTGCCATGAATGCATTGCTCGGCGGCCAGGTCGATTACATATGCAACGCTATACCGGACGCCGTTCAGCAGGTTCAGAGCGGCTTGGTCAAGGGTTATGCAATCAGCACAGCTGCGCGCAGTCCGGCCCTGCCGAATGTTCCGACAGCGATGGAAGCCGGCTTGCCCGAATTCCAGGCATCGGCCTGGAACGCCTTGTTTGCGCCCAAGGGGACACCGAAGCCAGTCCTCGACAAGCTCACTGATGCGCTCGACAAAGCGCTCGACGACGAGAGCGTGCGCAAGCGCCTGCTTGAACTCGGCTGCGACATTCCCGATAAGGCAAAGCGCGGCCAGCAACCGCTCGCTGCCCTGGTCAAGAGCGAGATCGCGCGTTGGACGCCGATCATCAAGGCAGCAAGCATCAAAGCCGAATAATTCGGCCGGTTCAGGCCTGCAAGAAAACAGCCTAACAGTCTGTCAGCCCGGCCTTATGCAGACCCTCCAGATATTTATCAATCTGTTCCGCGGTGACTGGTGACCACTGCTTCACCCAGGCGCCCGATATATCCGGCTGAA
>DATGVJ010000464.1:0-3354 GCA_035300505.1 Xanthobacteraceae bacterium | reverse complement strand
ATGGATGAGGTGAGTTCGTTTGTCCGCTTGGACCCGCCGTCATACTGACGGCGAGGCCGCCCAAAAGATTGTTCCACCTCGTCTTCGAATCCCCATGATGGAAGGGCCTTGGTGCCGAGTCCGAAGAGAAGCGCGAGCCCGCGAGTGACATCGACACTGGAGTGGTGGATAGCCTGAAAGTGCTTGACCCAGACGGCCGATTAGAGAAGCGGACAAACGGGCAGACGGCTCGCTAAGTCCGCTTTGTGCCGATTTTGTTGCAGAAGTCGCCGAAGAGAGAAGCCGGTTGCGCCTTGCGCCGAGCTGAGCCGTAAGTTGCCATTCGCTCCATTAGAGCGGGGGCCTTGAGAGGCTACGCTGACCACCGTCAACGCGACCTTAGCGTGACCTGACTCTCACACCACACTTGGCGCGAGCAGCGGAGGCGGCCGCGCGACGAGCTTGGCCAACCTGCGGAGGTTCTGAGCGATTGCTGCTAGCGTGAACTCGAATTGGGCCCCGCATGGCCCGCGCAATCGCAGGCGACCGAGCCGCAGGATACGTTTGAGATGTGCAAACAGCATCTCAATGCGTTTTCTGTCATGGCGCGATCGCTCGAATGCTTCAGTCTTGGCCAGCGCGCGAGCAACGTCCCGAGCCTCCTCGTAGATGCTCCGTGGCACCCTGCGGAAAGCCGCCTTTGGACAGCAATGCGCCTTCAATGGGCAACGACGGCAGTGACGCATGCTGGCCATATACAGGAGTGTCTCGCCGTCATTGACCAGCCTGCCCGTGGTCGTGAGCGGTTTGCCGGCTGGGCAGATGTACACGTTCCGCTCTTTGTCAAACGTGAAGTCTTCTCGACTGAAGGTCCCATCGTCGTGCTTCGACTTGTCGATCACCGGGATGTGCGGCGCGATTTTCTTGTCCTTGACGAGCCAGTTGAGGTTCGCCCCTGAACCGTAGGCCGTATCGGCCGCGAGCCGCTCGGGCTTGATATCGAAGCGCTCCTCGGTGCGCTCGATCATGGTCTTCGCCGCGCCGACCTCGGCCTGGCGGATGGCACGTGATGCCTCAACGTCCATGATCACACCAAACTTCACGTCAATCAGATAGTTGTTGGCGTACGCGAAGAATGCCGGTCCTCGCATCGCGCCGGTCCATTGGGCGGCAGGATCGGACGGCGAGATGAACTTCGGTGCGACCTCGCTCGCTGCACCAAAGGCTGCGTCATCGAGGGTTGCAAGGTACTCTCTCACTGCGCGGCTTGCGTCTTTAGCGGCACGCTCTTTGTTCCACTCCGCTCCCGGGATCGAACGCTGCTTGTTGGCGTCCGCCACAATCAGGCTGGCATCGACCGCAAACCCTTCGCCGCCGACAAGCCCCCCCGCGATGCACGTTTCGACGACATGCTCGAAGACACGGCGGAAAATGTCACTGTCACCGAACCGCTCATTGCGCGCGCGCGAGAACGCAGAATGATCCGGGATCTTGTCTTCGATTGAGAGCCCGCAGAACCAGCGATAGGCCAGGTTCACTCGCACGTCACGGCACAGCGCCCGCTCCGAGCGGATGGCGAACACATAGCCGATGATCAGCATGCGGATCATCAACTGGGGATCAATTGAGGGCCGACCATTGTCGGGATAATGCGGCGCAAGCTCGGCATGGACCCACGACAGGTCGAGAACCGCAGCGATCTTGCGAACCAAGTGATCGTCGGGAACAACCTCTTCAAGGCAAAATGAATAAAACAGCTGCTCTTGGTCGTGATTGAGCCGCCCCATCATCGCCCGCCTCCGCCGCGAATCGCATCAGAGCGACGGAATCACTGTTCACAGAAACCATCAACACTTTTGCAACAAAATCGGCACTTAGCGGACATACCGAGACGATCTGCTACTTGTCCGCTTTCGGGCAACAGCGGACATACATGCTCGCGTGGCTTCGACCGCATCGGTCGTGAATGACGAGTCGCCCGGAGGAGTCTCACCGCTGGGCGCTCCCAGAACCGTGCATGACCCTCTCGAGTCACACGGCTCCCGATGTTCGGCCGTTGCCATGACATAATGTCCAATGAGCAAAGAGCGTCGGGTTGGCACGGCGTAGCCGGTCAAACCAATCTCTCGCACCTTTGGTTTGGTGGCGCATTCGCTTGAACTTGCGACGTGCCCACCGGATGACATAGGCATCGATCCGCTTCAGGGTCGGACGCAACTGCGTCTTGTAGAAGTGGCTGTAGTAGATGATCCAGCCCCGGATGCACGGGTTGTACATCTGGGCCAGTTCAGTCAAGGACTTGTCGCTGCGGTGATGCAACGCCCAGCTCCGGATTTCCCGGCTGATGCGCGTCAACGCCTTCGGGCTGGCGGCGGGCTGGAAACTGTGCGCGAAGATGCGCCGATCCACCTTCACCCACATGACCTTTCGGGCTCGAAGCTGGAAGCCGAGAAAGTCGAAGTGGATGTCGGGGAAGTCGCCCCGCCGGTTCACATCCTTGCAGTAGACGATCTTCGTCTTCTCAGGATGCAGTATCAGCTTGCAGGCCGCGAAGCGGTCGGCAATCGCGCCCCAGAGTGCCCGCGCCTCCTCGGCGCTCTTGCAGTGACAGATGATGTCGTCCGCGTACCGTTCGAACGGAATGTGCGCGAACGTTCGCGCCATCCACACGTCGAACCCGTAATGCAGGAATAGATTTGCCAGCAGGGGCGAGATCACCCCACCCTGTGGCGTTCCCGCCGTGCGCGGAACGACGCTACCAACCTCCATCTGCACTGGCGCCTTCAACCAGCGTTCGACGTAGAGCAGCACCCACGGACAGTCCGTGTGATGACGGGCGGCCTTGAGCAAAAGCTCCCAATCGATGCTGTCGAAGAAGCCCTCGATGTCGAGATCGAGCACCCAGTCGCGGCGCCAGCAGCGCTCGCGAGCCGTGCGCACGGCATCGATCGCAGATTTGCCGGGTCGGTAGCCGTAGGAGTCGGGGTGAAACACCGGCTCCACGATCGGCTCCAGGTAGCGTCGGGCGACCTCCTGAGCGATGCGGTCAGCCACCGTCGGTACGCCCAACGGTCGCGTCCCCCCATTCGCCTTCGGGATATCGACCCGCCGCACCGGCGGAGGAAAGTAGCTCCCTGACGACAGCCGGTTCCAGAGTTTGTAGAGGTTGCCCGAAAGGTTGGCCTCGAACTCCGCAATCGACTGTCCATCCACGCCAGCCGCTCCCTGGTTGGCCTTCACATGCTTGAAGGCCTCCCAGACTTCCCGTTTCGGAATCTTGAACGGCTTTGCCTCGTCCACGGGCTCCTCCCGTTTCCAGTTGGCCAATGGCCAAGGCCGAACAACGCAGCCCCTTCGCTCCAGCCCCATTACAGG
>DATGVJ010000463.1:0-13311 GCA_035300505.1 Xanthobacteraceae bacterium | reverse complement strand
TGATCGCGAAAAACGACCGGCAGTGAGTACTGGATTCCGGCTCTCGCTCGCAAGGGCTCGCTCGGCTGGAATGACCGCCGTAAGGTGACCTTGGCGTGGCCGCAGATTCACGCCATGATGCGCCGCAATGACAGCGGACATCCATCAAAAACGAGGAATTTTCGGGACATGCAAGGATTGAGGTACGAAGCTCCGACGACGATCGAGGCCGCCGTCGCGCTGCTCGCGGGCGCGCCCGCCGGCAGCCGCATATTGGCGGGCGGCACCGACGTCATCGTGCAAATGGAAACTGACCTGATCGAGCCACCACTTCTGGTCGACATCAAGAAAATCGCAGAACTCAGGCAGATCACCCAGGAAAGCGGTGGCTTTCGCGTCGGCGCGGCCGCGCCCGGCATGGACATCGTCCGGCACGCCGCCTTCTGCAAGGCCTGGCCCGGCATCATCGACGGCGTAAAGCTGATCGGCTCCATCCAGGTCAAAGGCCGCGCCTCGATCGGTGGCAACCTGTGTAACGGTTCGCCTGCGGCTGACAGCGTACCGGCAATCATTGCGGCTGGAGCCATCGCCAGGGTTATCGGCCCGAATGGCGTGCGCGAGGTCAAGGTGGAGACCATTCCGGTTGGCCCCGGCAAGACCTCGCTCGCCAAGGGCGAGTTCATCGCGTCGTTCTTCCTGCCGCCACGGCCGGCTCATTCGGGCGATGCCTATCAGCGCTTCACGCCACGCACCGAAATGGACATCGCGGTGGTCGGCGTCGGCATCAATCTTACCCTCGACGGCAGCGGAACCTGCACGGCGGCGCGCGTGGCGCTTGGTGCGGTCGCCCCCACCGTCCTTCTGGTCAAGGAATGCGCCGACGCATTGATCGGCAGCAAGGTCGACGATCACGCGCTCGAGCGGCTGGCGGCGGCGGCGAGCGCGGCCTGCCGTCCGATCGATGACAAGCGTGGAACCAAGGAATATCGGATCAAGGTTGCAGGCGTGCTGGCAAGGCGTACCGCCGTTGAGGCACTTGCGCGGGCGAGGCAGAACTAATGTCGAAAAAGCATCACATCACAACAACCGTCAACGGCGACGAATGCGACTTTCTCTGCGAGCCGCAGCAGACCCTGCTGGATTGCCTGCGCGACGAGTTGATGCTCAGCGGCACCAAGGAAGGCTGCGCCACCGGCGACTGCGGCGCCTGCACCGTCATGGTCGACAGCGTCATGGTGTGCTCGTGCCTGGTGCTTGGCGTTGAAGTCGACGGTGCCAATATCGACACCATCGAGGGCATGGCCAAGGGCAACGAACTCCACCCGCTGCAGCGCCATTTCCTGGAGCTCAACGGCCTGCAATGCGGGATCTGCACGCCGGGCATTCTGATTGCCGCCCGCGAGCTGCTCGCGCGCAATCCCGACCCGACCGAAACCGAAATCCGTTATTGGCTCGCCGGCAACCTCTGCCGCTGCACCGGCTACGACAAGATCATCCGCTCCGTGCAGGCCGCCGCCAAGGAAATGAGAGGGAACGCATGACATCGATTCTGGATAAGAGCGGCTTCAATCCCGACAGGAAGCTCAAGATCGTCGGCACTTCGCCGGTCAAACATGACGGCATCGACAAGGTGACGGGGCGCGCGCGCTTCGGCGCCGACCTGTACCTGCCCGGCATGCTGATCGGCAAGATTTTGCGCAGCCCCCATGCCCATGCCCGGATCAAGTCGATCGACACGTCGGAGGCCGCAAAATTGCCCGGCGTCAAAGCGGTCGTTACCCGCGACGATTTCCCGGAGATCAAGGCCGGCACCATGGCCGGCGACATGACCCGCAATGCCATGGCGCGCGAGAAAGCGCTCTATGACGGCCACCCGGTTGCGGCGGTTGCGGCGACATCGGAATCGATCGCCAAGGCGGCGCTCAAGCTCATCAAGGTCGATTACGAGGTGCTGCCGCACGTCATCGACCCGGCCGAAGCCATGGCGCCCGGCGCCCCGATCCTGCACGATCACGTGCGCACCAAGGGCGTAAAAGACGCCGCCGACAAGCCCACCAACGTGATCGAGCGGCTCGACATCGCCATGGGCGATGTCGTCAAGGGCTTCGCGGAAGCTGAAATCATCGTCGAGCGCGAATTCGACACCAAGCCCATGCACCAGGGCTATATCGAGCCGCAGGCTTGCGTCGCGCAGGCGACCGAGGACGGACAGATCGAACTCTGGTGCTGCACCCAGGGCCCCTGGGTGTTCCGCGATCGCCTGACCGAGATCCTTAAGATCGACGCCGCCAAGATCCGCGTGCAGCAGTCGGAAATGGGCGGCGGCTTTGGCGGCAAGACCGGCTTCTACGGCGAGCCGGTGGCCGTGCAACTCGCTCGCAAGGCCAAGCGCCCGGTGAAGATTACGCTCACGCGCAATGAAGTGTTTCGCGCCACCGGTCCGGTCTCCGGCACGAAATCACGCATCAAGATGGGCATTACCAAGGACGGCGTGATCACGGCGGCGGAGGCCGAACTCATCTTCCAGACCGGCGCGTTCACTGGCTCGATGTTCATCAACGCCCCGCAGGCGATGTTCACGCGCTACAATCTCAAGAACGTGAAGACGGTATCCTACGAGGTCGTGTCGAACCGCCCGAAGGTCAACTCCTTCCGCGCGCCCTGCGTGCCGCAAGTCGTGTTCGGCGTCGAAGGCGTGATCGACGAACTGGCGCGCAAGATCGGCATGGATCCGATCGAGCTCCGCCTGCGGAATGCCGCGACCGAAGGCTACAAGACGATCTACGGCGAGACCTTCGGGCCGATCGGCTTTGTCGAGACGCTTGAGGCCGCCAAGAAATCCGACCACTACAATTCGCCGGTCCCCAAAGGCCAGGGCCGCGGCGTCGCGGCAGGTTTTTGGTTCAACCGCGGCGGCGAGACGACCGGCACGTTGAACATCGCAATCGACGGATCGGTGACGCTCATTCTCGGCACCACCGATGTTGCGGGATCGCGCATCTCGATCAGCATGATGGCCGCCGAAGAACTCGGCATCCCGGTCGACAAGGTCCGCGCCATCATGGCCGACACCCATTCGCTCGGCTACAACCGCGTCACCGCCGGCAGCCGCACGACCTTTGCAACCGGCATGGTGATTGTCGATTCGGCGCGCAAGGCGATTACCGAACTATGCAAGCGGGCCGCCGGCATCTGGGGCGTGCCTGAAGAAGGCGTGACGTTCGAAGACGGCTACTGCCGGCCTGCAAGTTCGAACGTCGGCACTTTCGAGCCCCTGACGATTGCGCAGATCGCAGCCAAGACCATGGCAAGCCACGGCGCCATTGCGGGTCACTCCGAAATGAGCGTGACGGGTGCCGGCCCGGGCTTCGGCCTCCACATCGTCGACGTCGAGGTCGACCGCGAAACCGGCCGCGTCGACATCAAGCGCTACACCGTCGTCGAGGACGCCGGCAAGGCGATCCATCCGTTGCAGGTCGAGGGTCAGTTCCAGGGCGGCGCCGTACAGGGCATCGGCTGGGCGCTCAACGAGGAATATTTCTACGGCGCCGACGGGCGGCTGCAGAACGCGAGTTTCCTCGACTACCGCATGCCGGTCGCTTCGGATGTTCCGATGATCGGCACCGAGATCGTGGAAGTCCCCAACCCCAGGCATCCTTACGGATTGCGCGGGGTCGGCGAAGTTCCCGTCGTGCCGACCATGGCGGCCATCGCCAATGCGATCGGCAACGCCATCGGCATCCGCCCGCAATCGCTGCCGATGTCGCCGCCTCGGCTGCTCAAGCTGATGGATGACGCGAAGGTGAAATAGGGAACGGATTTCGTAGGATGGGTAGAGGTAAAAGCGCGTTCTTTCTTTACGAGCTTTTCCGAAACCCATCATCGCTGACGCTGGTGGAATGATGGGTTTCGCCAAAACGCGTGAAGAACGCGTTTCGGCTCTACCCATCCTACGCCACTTACTCCGCGGCCCGTGACGCTTTCACGTTGAGGCTGAGCCCCACCGCGATCGCATCGTCGCGGAACGCCTTGACGGCTCCGCGCGACAATTCGGCCGGCGTCTGTGTGCCCAGCGCCGGCAGCTTCTTGAGCACATCCGCTGGCGCCGTGATAATGTGGCAGCCCATCTCATCGGCCTCGACCACGTTGTAGACCTCCCTGGTCGAGGCCCAGATGATTTCCACATTACGGGTTTTCCGAGCAAGTGCGACGGCGTCGCGCATCACCGGCCGATAGTCGAAGCCCAAATCCGCAAGTCTCCCTGCGAATACCGATACGCAGGCCGGCGCACCACCCGCCAGCGCCTCGATGCCGCCGACGATCTGGTCGGCGCCAAAGATCGCCGTTAGGTTAACCTTGACGCCATCACGCGAGATCGCCCGCACGGCCTGGAACAAAGGCTCGCCGCGCGTCGTTGTCACCGGCAGCTTGACATAGACGTTCGCCCCCCAGTTCGCGATCACGTTTGCCTGGGCGACCATCTCAGGGATTTCGTCGGAGAAAACCTCGAAGGAAATATGCCGGTCCGGCACGGCGGCAACAAGGTCGCGCGCATAGGCTTCGTAGTCGCGAACGCCGGCCTTCTTGAGCAGAGACGGATTGGTCGTAAAACCCTTGATCCACGGCTGCTTTGCCATATCCATGATTTGCGCCTTGTCGGCGCCATCCGTGAAGAGTTTAACCTTGAGGTCGGAAAGTCTTGTTACCATTGAAACACCATGCCAAACCGGTTCACTGCTTGTAGCAAATACCCTCCAGCCATGCACGCACCGTTTGACAACGCTTGGCAAACGGCCGCTACCGGAATAACTGTTGCAAATGATGGATCGTTCAATCGTACCAGTCCTAATGTGCGGCGGCGCCGGAACGCGGTTGTGGCCGATTTCGCGCGAAAGCATGCCCAAGCAATTTGTGCCCCTGATCGGGGACAAATCGACATTCCAGCAGACAATTGAACGCATATCGGGTTCAAACATTTTTGCCCGCCCGATCGTCATCACCAACGCGGAATTCCGCTTCATCGTGGCCGAACAGCTGCGCGAATGCGCGGTCGAGGCCGATATCGTGCTCGAGCCCAGCCGCCGCGATTCCGGCCCCGCGGTCGCCGCCGCGGCAGCCCTGGCGGCACAACGCCACCCCCTGGCCATCGCGCTGGTTCTGGCGGCCGACAATGTCATCCGCAAACCGGAAGAATTCATCGACGCCTGCCAGCAGGGCGCGTCGGCCGCCAGTGATGGCCGCATCGTCATCTTCGGCATTCCGCCGAGCGGACCAGCCACCAGTTATGGCTACATCCGTCCGGGCCAAAGCCTCAATGGATCCGCAACACTTGCCGTCGACGCCTTTGTCGAGAAACCAGATGCCGCTACAGCTGCGTCCTACGTTGCCAAAGGCTATTTGTGGAACAGTGGTAATTTCATGTTTCGTGCCGACGTCATGCTTTCCGAGATCAAACGCTTTGAACCCGTAATGGCGACAAATGTCATGGCGGCGGTCAGCGAAATGACCCGCGATCTGGATTTTTTCCGGCTCGCCGAAAAACCTTTCACCGAAGCGCCGAGGAAATCGATCGACTATGCGGTCATGGAGCACACCAAACTGGCTGCCGTAGTGCCCGCCGATTTTGGCTGGTCGGATGTCGGCAGTTGGAATGCGGTCTGGGAGATCAATGATCAGGATGGCGCGGGCAATGCCACGGATGGCCCGGTCATCATTACGGACAGCCGTAACACCCTCGTACGCTCGGACGCGTCGATGCTCACAACAGTGATCGGGGTCGACGATGTCGTCGTGATCTCGACTGTAGACGCCGTTCTTGTCACCACGCGTGACAAGTCCGAGAACGTGAAGGCTCTGGTCGAACAGCTTAAGGCCCAAAACCGCCGCGAAGCGTTCGAACATCGCCGCATCTATCGACCGTGGGGCTATTACCAGGGCGTCGATGCCGGCACGCGCTATCAGGTGAAGCGCATCGTCGTGAAGCCCGGCGCACAACTATCGCTGCAGAAGCACTTTCATCGTGCCGAGCATTGGGTCGTCGTGCGCGGCACCGCGGAGGTAACACTCAATGACGAAAACCGGATGATCCACGAGAACGAATCGATTTACGTGCCCATCGGCAGTACGCATCGCCTGGCCAATCCGGGCAAGATTCCGCTGGAACTGATCGAAGTGCAGGTCGGGAGCTATCTCGGCGAAGACGATATCGTGCGGCTGGAGGACATCTACGCTCGGAAGTAGGTTAGCTTTAGTGGCCCGAGTTATTTATTCGACGGGAATAGTTGTTGCGTAGGGGCGCCCCTTGTGGGCGCCCGGCGGCCCACACAGTGGCGTCATTTGTGGAACCCCGGGCGGCCACAAGGGCCGCCCCTACGCAAAACGAATTTCTTCGATTAAGATGACGCCCACCATTAACTCCGCCCCCGCAATTGCCCACCACCTTTTTCAACCAACCGCTTGCGATCGCTGGCGACCATTTCGGCAACAAGCGCATCGAAGGACACCCGGTGTTTCCAGCCAAGGACCCGATGGGCCTTGCTGGGATCGCCAAGCAGATTGTCGACTTCCGTAGGACGGAAATAATCGGGGTCAACATGTACCAGCGGCGCACCGCTCTTCGCATCGACCCCGACTTCATCGACACCGCTGCCTCTCCATGCGATCTCGCGCCCCACGGCCGAAAAGGCGCGTTCGACAAACTGCCGCACCGTATGGCCCTCCCCGGTCGCGAGCACGAAGTCGCCAGGTTGCGGCTGCTGCACAATCATCCACATGCCTTCCACATAGTCACGCGCATGCCCCCAATCCCGCGTGGCATTAAGATTGCCGATATAGAGCTTGTCCTGCAGGCCGGCCTCGATCGCCACGACCGCGCGCGTGATCTTTCGCGTGACGAAGGTTTCGCCGCGGATCGGGCTCTCATGATTGAACAGGATGCCGTTTGACGCGTGGACGCCATAGGCCTCACGATAATTGACCGTGATCCAATAGCCGTAAAGCTTGGCGACGCCATAAGGGCTTCGGGGTTGAAACGGCGTGGATTCCCGCTGTGGCACTTCGCGCGCATTGCCATAGAGTTCCGAAGTCGATGCCTGATAAAAACGCACCTTTGATTGAAGCCCGAGGATGCGAATAGCCTCCAGCAATCGTAGCGGACCCAGCGCGTCTGCATTTGCTGTATATTCAGGCGTCTCGAAACTGACCTGGACATGGCTTTGCGCCGCCAGATTGTAGATCTCGTCCGGCTGCGTTTCCTGAATCAAGCGAATGAGATTGGTGGCGTCGGTCAGATCGCCATAGTGCATCCGGAATCGCACATCCTGAAAATGCGGATCGTCATAGAGATGATCGACCCGTTCTGTGTTGAACGACGACGAACGCCGCTTGACGCCGTGTACCGCATAGCCCTTTGCCAGAAGCAGTTCGGCCAAATAGGCGCCGTCCTGCCCCGTGACACCAGTGATGAGTGCAATCTTGCCCGCCATTATGACCCCTTCAGGAATTTTGATACTGCGGCCCGCACTATAGGCCCCGAAAGTCAGGATGCAACTTATTGAAGTAATGGGAATAATACGGTGCTAAATCACGCCGTTGCCGATGCCGAAAAGCGAGCCCGCAGCAGCGTATGGGCTTCCGGCAAATCGCGAACGAATAAAGCCGGTAAAACGGGGCGTCGTTGGGATTCCGGGGCAAGTATCATGCAAACGCCAATGCCCGCGGCCTCGGCGCATTGAATATCCGTGAGCCTGTCGCCAATCAGCACCGAGCCCGTGACATCCAAATTGAACTCCATTTGGGCCTTGAGGACCATGCCGGGGTTAGGCTTGCGCCACGGATGGTCTCTTCGGTAATCGCCGATGCCGTGTTGCGGATGGTAGGGACAATGATAGACTTTTGTAAGCGGCGCCCCTTCGCGCGCGAAACGCTCGCGCATCCAGATTGTCAGGGATTCAAAAGCCTGCTCGTCAAAAAGGCCGCGCCCAATTCCTGCCTGGTTGGTTACCACGATGACCGGCCAATCAAGCTCGTGGACGGCAAAACGCACAAGATCAAAAATTCCGGGCAGGAATTCGAATTCATCGATCCGATGCACATAGCCATGATCGACATTGATAACACCATCTCGATCCAGGAACAGCGCCGGACGTGGTTTTTGGCCAGACACGCAGTCCTCCGCGTTTTCGACACCGCCACAACGCCATTTCGCCTGCCTGTTTCCGGCACGGGCCTGACCGAGATATGGAAGCCCCTCGCCAAGGCCGGCGACGAACCCGACCAGGAAACGCGCCCGATCCCCATTATGGTACGCTTTCACGATCCAATCGAATGTTATTTGTTGCGCATGACGTGGCAAGACCTTAACAGCGTCTTGAGCACATCACTGGGACACACGACATGACAACCGATACACGCTCGTCGCGTGAGGAAAGCATAGCCCTGCATTTCCGAAAATCGCGCGAAACGCTCGACGCAGCGATCGGTGACGAGACGATGCGCAAGGCGATGATGGACATCGCCGACGTCATGATCAAATCATTGCATGCCGGCAATAAGCTCCTGGTCGCCGGCAACGGCGGCAGCGCCGCGGATGCGCAGCACATCGCCGGCGAGTTCCTGTCGCGCCTGAACTTCGATCGAAACCCGTTACCAGCCGTCGCCTTGACGACCGACACTTCGGTCCTGACCGCCATCGGGAACGATTATGGATTCGACCTGGTCTTCGAACGACAATTGCGTGGCCTCGGCCGCGCAGGCGATGTCTTCCTGGCAATCTCGACGTCGGGGCGCTCGCCGAATATACTGGCGGCGCTTCGCGCCGCACGCGGGCTCGGCGTCACGACCATTGGCTTCACGGGCGATGCCGATTCCCCCATGGTTGCCGTTTGCGACCTGTGTCTGCGGGCCCCGTCCGGTAGCACGCCCTTGATCCAGCAAATTCATATCGTGGCGGCTCATGCGATCTGCGCCGTCGTCGAGCAGGCCCTGTTTGGTTCGACCTAGCCGATTGCCGGGGAGCGGAAAGCCCGATATCAAGGCGCCGGCGGCTGCAGGTTGATGCAATCCCCATAAATCGAATGGATTTGCGATATGCGCGGACATCGTAAGCGCGTGCTGGTGACCGGCGGCGCGGGATTCCTGGGATCTCACCTGTGCGATGCGTTGATCCAAAAGGGTTACGACGTATTGTGTGTCGACAACTTTTTTACCGGCACGCGCGACAACATTGCACACCTTATCGGCCAACCACATTTCGAATTTTCCCGTCACGACGTCACTTTCCCGCTCTATGTGGAAGTCGACGAAATCTACAATTTTGCCTGCCCTGCCTCACCGATTCACTACCAGCACGATCCCGTTGCGACGACCAAAACGAGCGTGCACGGGGCGATCAATATGCTGGGCCTAGCCAAGCGCACCGGAGCGAAAATCCTGCAGGCGTCAACCAGCGAGGTTTATGGCGACCCCGAGGTGAGCCCGCAACCGGAGACTTACTGGGGCAATGTCAATCCGATCGGTCCACGCGCCTGCTACGATGAAGCCAAGCGATGTGCTGAGACACTGTTCTTCAGCTATCATGTGCAGAACAAAGTGCAGATCAAAGTCGCCCGCATCTTCAACACCTATGGGCCGCGCATGCACCCAAACGACGGGCGCGTCGTGTCGAACTTTATCGTTCAGGCCCTGATCGGCAATCCCATCACCATCTATGGCGACGGCTCGCAGACCCGGGCCTTCTGTTATGTGGACGATTTGATCGCAGGCTGCATGAAGTTCATGGAAGACACCGGTCCTGATCAAACCGGCCCGATCAACCTCGGAAACCCGCGTCAGTTTACCATCCTGGAACTTGCCAATACGGTGATCCGGTTGACGCAATCCAAGTCAAAGCTGGAATTTCGGCCGCTTCCGATCGACGATCCAAAGCAGCGCCAGCCCGATATAAAGCGCGCGAAGGAGATTCTGGGCTGGGAACCCCGCTGGCCTGCCGAGGAGGGGCTCATGCAGACCATCGCTTTTTTCAAGCAGTTGAGTGCTTGAGCGCTATTCCTTCGGCGGTGACTTCATCGCAATAGGTCGTGCGCGCCCGATGCTCGTATAGGAAAAACCTTTCGCCACTATGTCGTCGGTCCGGTAGACGTTTCGAAGATCGACCAGAACCGGAGACACCATCACGCTCTTGAGATGGTCGAAATCGAGCGCCCGGAATTGCTCCCATTCGGTCGCGATGACGAGGGCGTCCGCACCTTCGGCACAGCGATAGGGCCCATCGCAAAAAACCACGCCCGACATCAGGGGTTTGGCCTGTTCCATCCCGACCGGATCATAGGCGCGGACCTTCGCACCCATGTCCTGTAACGCCGTAATCAAGGGGATCGATGGCGCTTCCCGCATGTCGTCCGTGTTCGGCTTGAACGTCAGCCCCAGGACCGCAATCGTCTTGCCACGGACGCTCCCGTCAAGGGCCATCAAGACCTTGCGCGCCATGGCCCGCTTCCTGGTGTCGTTGACGGCGGCCACTGTTTCGACAATGCGCAACGGAACTTCATTGTCTTGCGCGGTCTTGATGAGCGCAACCGCATCCTTCGGAAAACACGATCCGCCGAAGCCCGGCCCCGCATGGAGGAACTTGGAACCAATGCGATTGTCGAGCCCCATGGCGCGTGCCACATCCTGAACTTCGGCTCCTACTTTTTCGCACAAGTCGGCAATTTCATTGATGAACGTAATCTTGGTCGCAAGAAACGCATTGGCTGCATATTTGACGAGTTCCGCAGTGCGCCGGTTTACATAGAGGATCGGTGCAGCATTGAGATAGAGCGGCCGGTAAAGTTCCGCCATGACGGCGTTGGCGCGGGCATCGTCGGAGCCGACCACGATCCGGTCCGGGTGTTTGAAATCCTGGATCGCCGACCCTTCGCGCAGGAATTCCGGATTGGAAACCACGGCAAAATCTGCATCCGGACGGGCATTGCGGATAATGAGTTCGACTTCATCGCCGGTGCCGACCGGCACGGTCGACTTCGTGATGACGACCGTAAAACCGTCGATTGCGGCCGCAATTTCGCGTGATGCGGTGTAGACGTAAGTGAGATCGGCATGGCCGTCGCCCCGGCGCGACGGCGTACCGACCGCAATAAAGACGGCTTCCGCGTCGCGGACAGCCTCGGCAAGCGCGGTCGTAAATGTGAGCCGCCCCTCGCGCAGATTGCGCATGACCAGGTCTTCCAGATCGCGCTCGTAGATTGGCATGACGCCGCGTGTGAGCGAATCGACCTTCGCAACGTCCTTGTCGACGCAGGTCACACGGTGTCCGAAATCGGCAAAACAGGCGCCCGACACCAACCCGACATAGCCACTACCGATCATCGCAATGCGCATGGTCCGCCGCTTCTTTCGCCACGTGATTAGCCACCTGGTTCGCCACTTTGTGCCCTTGGCCGAATCAGGCCCTCGAATCAGGGGCTGCCAGGGCCCCTCCGGCTTCCATCAGGAAGCCATTGAGTTTCCTTACAAATTGGCTCCCGAAGAGAGCCCACAAAGCCGAGCATCCCTAGCCTGTCAAGATGAAAGCTCGACGACTAAAATTCTTTCGGCCTTTGGCTTCGCCTGAAATCGGCCGTCCTTCGGCCCGACTCTCACGCGACCATCTGCCGGCGGGGCCTTCCAACCATGACAGGCCGGGGCCACCTTACCTTGGCACCGGCCACGCCATCCGCCGTCCTTCCGGCGCCTTAGCCGGCGCCAGGGAAAGCGCGGGCATGCTGGTTGAATGACCTGGGAAAGAGCGCTATTCACGTTCGCCAATGGGGGGCCGTGTGCTAGAATCTCAGGCGATGGGGCATGCAGGGGGATAAGTGAATGGCGTGGCATGAACTCGGGGCATCCTTCCGGCGCATTGGCCGCGCCGGCATTGCGCTCGCGCTGGCGGCGCTCTGCGCTGGATGCTTCCAGCCGCTGTATGGCGAAGGAACCACCACCCCAGGCGGCCCAGCCTTGCGAGATGCGCTCAAGTCGATCGATGTCAAACAGATCGATGCGGTTCCCAACACGGCGGAGGCCCGGCTCGCCGTCCAGCTCCGCAATGAGCTGCTGTTCAACTTTACCGGGGGCGGTTCTTCCGCGTCCCCCACTCACGAACTCATTGTGAAAATCACCGGATCGAACCTCGCCGTCACGATTGATCGCGACAGCAAGCTGCCGAGCAACGAACTTTATACATTGAGAAGCACTTACACGCTCACCGAGATCGCTTCCAAGAAAGTCGTCGTGACAGGACGGGCCGTTAGCAGCGTATCGTATGACGACGTCAATCAGCAGCGTTTTGCCCGTCTTATCGGCATGCAAGACGCCGAGCGCAAGGCTACCCATGTCATATCCGAGAACATCACATCACGTTTGGCGTCATATTTCGTGGGCGGGGGGTGAATTCGGGTGACGTTTGAGGAAGATGCGGGATTCGGCACTCTTCGAACTCAGCAAATTTCATGCAGTATTTGATCACCGGCACAGCCGGTTTCATCGGCTTTCATTTGGCAAAGCGCCTGTTGTCGGATGGTCATTGCGTCCACGGCATCGACGGCATTACGCCTTACTATGATCAGAATCTCAAACGCGCGCGCCACGCGGCGCTCGCCCGGTTTCCTGCATTTGCCGCCACGGAAATGATGCTGGAAAACAGCGGCCTCTTGGCGGACTGTGTCGGCACCAAAAAGGCCGATATCGTGATCCATTTGGCGGCCCAGGCTGGCGTCCGTTACAGCCAGGAGAACCCGCGTTCCTATATCGAATCCAACATCAACGGCACTTTCAACCTGCTTGAAGCCTTGCGCGCGCATCCCTGCCGGCACCTCGTCATTGCATCGACAAGCTCGGTTTACGGCGCATCGGCGCAGCAACCTTTCGCGGAAGAACAATCGACCGATCGGCCTTTGTCGCTCTATGCCGCAACCAAAAAATCGGTTGAGGTCATTGCTTTCAACTATGCGCATCTCAATGATCTGCCGACCACGGTCGCGCGCTTTTTCACGGTCTATGGCCCGTGGGGACGACCCGACATGGCGCTTTTCAAGTTCACCAGGAATATTCTCATCGGTTCGCCTATCGACGTCTATGCGGCCGGCAAGATGACAAGAGATTTCACTTATGTTGCCGATGTCGTCGAGGCGCTTTGCCGACTTGCCCAGCTGGCGCCGACAACCGGCCCCGACATCGCGCCGGACGCCCCCTACCGCGTCGTCAATATCGGCAGCAGCAATCCAATCGGGCTTGAGGATTTTATCTCCACGATCGAACAGATCCTCGGCCGCCAAGCCATCCGCCGCGACCTGCCGA
>DATGVJ010000462.1:0-16262 GCA_035300505.1 Xanthobacteraceae bacterium | reverse complement strand
CAGGCCGCCGCCAGGAATACGGAGACCTGCCCGCGCATGAAGGCATGCGGCGGCCATGGGCGCTGCGTGGCGACGAAAAAGGACTCAACGAGAATCTCGCGCCGCTGCGTCGCTATCTGGCGCGTCAGGTCGGTCGTCCATGGCGCAAGGTCTATTCGGAGATCGCCGCACATTTGCGCGTCGATAGTGCCGTGCAGCAGCATGTTCGCGATCATCTTCGTGATTTCGTGGCGGTGACGCCACGCCGGAACATCGGAAATTGGCATGCGTCCTTTCGCGGCGGCCTTTGGTGGCAAGAACTCTATGTCGATCCTGCGACCGGACTTCTCTGCCGTACCGACCGGTTGCCGGAGGAGAAGGCGCGGCTACGCGCCGAACGCAATCGCACTCGTCCGCCGGTCGAGCGCATCGCGCTCACCGAGAATCGCGAGCTGCGTTTGATCAAAGGGATTTGGTATGAATTACAAATAGCGCCGCTACCCGAGCCGATCTATCGCGACTTTCCGGAGGTTCGAAAGGTGTGGCTCAAGAGCCAGTACGCGCAGCGGGGTCCATTTGTCGAGATTGAGTTGGACGTGCGGCGGCTGGTGTCACCGCCGGTTCGCGACGTAGCGACCGGAGATTTGATTGCGGTCGGTCCGGCGATCGACGACGTCGGGAGTTGGAAAAGATATCGCCATGAGCGGCAGGACCGCCGCTATGCAGCCGCCAAGCGTGTTCTCTCGCGTCGCGAATTACGCCGGCATGGGATCAGCAATGCGCCACCCGTGGATTGATTGTTTCATGATTGAAACGCGGCCGTAGGGTGGGCTAAGGCGCGCAATCCGTGAAGTCTCGACAAACTCCGATGGCCATTTGCGCGCCGTGCCCACGCGAACACGATTGCATTATGCCCCAACCATTTCTCACGCCGTATCGTTCCGGCCTCACCCCCCGACGCGTGGGCACGGCGCGCCCATTGACGTCGGAGTTTGTCGCACCTTCACGGATTGCGCGCCTTTGCCCACCCTACAAAAACGCGCTGGTTCTTGAATGCATAGCACCGACGTTCCTGGCACCAAACTCATCGAACAAGACCTATTGACTCATTGCAACCGTGCAACGACGGTTCGACAACCGCCATTCTACTTCCCGCCGCTCTCCTGCAGGTAATCCCAATGCCGCCTCGCGCTTGATAAAACGTGCACCACATCCTCCGGCATCAGCAGACGCTGGTCGACCATTGCCTGCGAAGCTTCCGCGACGAGACCAAGATAATGCTGGCGCGATGGGTAGCGCTCATTGATTGAGCGGCGTGGGTCGTTGGTACGTTCGCGATCCGCAATGGAACGCGGGAACGGACGGTAGGATCCGCCGAGCTGGATCAAATCGGTCGGTGCGCCGATCGATGGCGAACGCAAGTTCCATCCGGCATGTGTGGCAAGCGGCACCGCGAGTTCAGGCATTCGAATGCCAGCGGTCTCGTTGCCGTCATCGTCGACTTGTGGAACGAACACCGGATAGGACTTGCCGGCCTTGGCCGGCACAATGGTCTGGATACCAAGGGTCGTCTCCCCGAGATCGAGGCGTATCGGGCGTTGCAGCGAAGCGGGCACGGAAATGCCCGCAAACCCTTCACGTTGAGTTCATCACGGTCCACGAGATTGCGTTGCGCAAGAAGCGGATAGCGGCTTGCCGGCGGCTCAACGCCGTCGCGCACCCAGCGATCGAGCGCGACATAAAGCGCCCGCACGCCAGGGCGGTAGTCCATCGGATTGGGCGGAAGCTGACCTGCGGCAGCCCGCGGCGGAAACGCCACCGGCACATGCTGCGTACCGGCGAAATAATAGACCCGGCTCGTGCCGGGAATCCGGACGTCGCCGTCGCCGCCGATGGTCGTATGCATCGCGGACGCACCGCTGCCCCAATATTCCCAGGATGAATGGGTGTAGAGAATCTTTGGCACGACGTTTGCTGCGGTTGCACTGTCGAGAAGCCCTCCTGTCTCGCCTGTTTCCGGGTCAGTTTGGGCGATATCGCTGAACGGGAACACGCGCGAGACGAGGTTGCGGGATGGCTGCGCAAAACGTTCGTTGAAACCGCGTCGGCCGCCGCCCGCGATATGCACCATCATGCCGTCGAACACCGCGCGGCCGGCGAGGTCGGCGTTGAAACCCTCGTTCAGGAACTGGCGCAGGAAGCGGCCGCTCTGCGAAATCCCGAAGGCATAGTTACGCGTTGCATGAACGATGGCCGCCGGATCATGGCGAACCCACGACATGAGATCGCGCACTGCGGCAAGGCCCGCTCCGGCAACAAAGGGATCGCGCGTGCGATACACAAAGCGATAGAAAGCCCCGGGCTCAAAACCGCTTTTCAGGTGAATGCGTCTTTGGTCCGCGACCAGTTCGCCATTCTGCATGCGCGCAAAAGACCATTCGCTGCGTGGAATGATGCGCGGCGGCGCGGTACGGGAGGCGGCGACGCTCGCGTATTTTCCGGCGCGTTGGGCTCGGTCGCCGGGTACGTGATCGACGTCTTGTCACCGAGGGAAATTTCCATCATTTTCGCCGCGACAACTTCGTCGCCGTTGACCAGGCCTTCGATACCCGTGACGATTGGCGGGACGATGCGCATCAGTCCTTGTCCGGCCGGCAGATCGTGCTGCCAGCCGAGCCAGACGATCGTGGTGCCTTGCCGCATGAGAAAGTCATCACCGATGTACGCGGCCGTGCCGGGTCTTGCCGTCCGTTCGCCACGGTTGAGATATTTTCGAACCACCGCTACCGGTCGCCATTGTAAAGTCACGAACGCCGTTTATCCGCCGCCCCGGTTTCGATACAATCCATCGGGATGTGCCGCGCGGTGGCATGAATTGCCGCCGGACGCGGCATTTTCCATTTTGCGAGCGTGTGATGTTTGGCCTGTTTGAACGGCTCTTGAAGCCTACCGAAACACCCGAGCAACCAGAACCTCCCGCGGGACTGGTCGGGTTCTATTGGCATTTTGCCCGCCAGGCCAAGGGTCTGTTCTTGGGACTGTTTGCGATCGGCCTGATCGTTGCGGTGGTGGACTCGATGGTCCCGGTATTCATCGGCCGCATTGTTGCTTTGATCACTTCGAACAAGCCTGATGAATTGTTCGCAACGGCTTGGCCTGCCCTGCTTGCAATGGCGGGCTTCATGCTGGTGCTGCGGCCGCTCGCGATGACGGCCCAGAACACCATGGCAAACCAGGCAATAGCCGCCAATGTCGGAAACCTGATCCGCTGGCAGAGCCATTGGCATGTCGTGCGCCAGTCGTGGGCATTCTTCCAGAATGATTTCGCAGGCCGGATCGCGAACCGCGTGCTGCAGACCGGGCCTTCGATCCGCGAGAGCATTGTCGCCCTGATCACGGCGGTTTGGTACATTTTGGTTTATGGCACCAGTGCCGTGATCTTGCTTGCCACAGCGGATCCAAGGCTGGCACTGCCGATGATCATCTGGTTCGCGGCCTATCTCCTGTTGATACGGCTGATGGTGCCGCGCATGCGCGACCGTTCGAAGCTGACGTCGGAAGCGCGCTCTCTGTTGACCGGCCGCATCGTCGACAGCTACACTAATATTCTCACCGTGAAACTCTTCGCTCGCGCGCGCGAAGAGGACGCCTATGTGCGCGAATCGATCGACATACATACCAGTGCGTTTCACGCATCGCTGCGGCTCAACACCCTTTTCACTCTTCTGCTGTCCCTCATCAACGCCAGCATGGTGACGTCGACGACCACGCTCGCGCTCATTCTCTGGTCGCGCGGCCAAATCGAAGTCGGGACGGTGGCGATGACGCTGCCGCTTGCGTGGCAGATCGTGAACAGCGCGGGCTGGGTTGCCTGGCAGGTAACCAACATCTTCGAAAACGTCGGCGTCGTGCAGGAAGGCATGATGACGATTGCCAAGCCGATCACACTGATCGACCGGCCGAACGCGCCGGCACTCGTTGTGTCACGTGGCGAGGTCCGGTTCGAGGACGTGCATTTCGACTACGGCCGTGAAACATCGGCCGGCGCGGACGGGCATCCGCACCGGGGCGCGGTGCTTGAGGGCTTTACGCTGACGGTTCAGCCGGGCGAAAAGATCGGTCTGGTCGGACGATCAGGTGCCGGCAAGTCGACGGCCGTCAACTTGCTGCTGCGATTTTTCGACATTGCACAAGGGCGCATTCTGATCGACGGACAGGACATCGCAGATGTGGCGCAGGAAAGCCTGCGCGCCCAGATATCGGTAGTGACGCAGGACACGTCGCTGCTGCACCGGTCGATCTCCGACAACATCCGTTATGGCAAGCCTGACGCCACCGACGCCGAGGTGATCGAGGCAGCAAGGCTCGCGCATGCGGACGAATTCGTGCGCGCGCTCGAAGACTGGAAAGGGCGTCGAGGTTATGAGGCCCAGGTTGGCGAGCGCGGCGTCAAACTCTCCGGCGGCCAGCGCCAGCGCATTGCCATCGCGCGGGTGATTCTCAAAGATGCGCCGATCCTGGTGTTCGACGAAGCCACGTCAGCGCTCGACAGCGAGGTCGAAGCCGCCATCCAGCAGAGCCTCGGCACCCTGATGGCGGGCAAGACCGTGATCGCGATTGCGCACCGGCTCTCGACCATCGCCCGCATGGATCGGCTGGTCGTGCTCGACCGCGGCCGCATTGTCGAGCAGGGAACGCATGACGCGCTGCTCAAGCTCAACGGGCACTATGCGGCGCTCTGGCGGCGGCAGTCTGGTGGCTTCATCGACGCAGGAGAAATGCAGGCGGCGGAGTGATGTAGCCCGCTGGAGAGATCGGCGCGCGTAGCCTACGCGGCGGCGATCACGCAATTCGGGGACAGGCTCGCAAAGCGGCGAACCGCCCCGGATTGCGGGCCTTAACGCGCAAGCGCGCTTGCGGCCCTCCATCCGGGCTACGAACGTATTACTTCACTGGCGCTTCCATGGCGGCCTTGCGCAGCAGCGGAACATTCGCCGGATCAGCCATGAACTTCGCAAAGGCGGTCGCCACGTCGCGCTGCTTCGACGCCGTCAATATGCCGACGCCGACGCGTCCATATTCCATCAGTTCGGCCGGCAGAGGTCCGAGATATTCGGAACCGGGGTGCGGCTGAATGACATTGGTCTGCTGGATCCCGATCTCGATATCGCCGGCAGCAACAGCCGCCGCCACAAGCCGGCCCTCCACGATGGTGATCTTGCTCTTGATCTGATCGTAGATGCCGAGCTTCTGGAACATCGTGGTGTTGAACGGGCCGGTGCCCGCATTGGTATGGCCGATCGACTTGGCATTGAGCATCGCCTGCTTGAAGGCGTCAGGCGTGCTGATGTCGGGCTTCGGCGCGCCGGTCTTGACCGCGACGCCATTGCCGACGCGCGCATATTCAACGACGCTGCCTTCAACGACCTTCCCGGTTTTGACGAACTCATCGAACTGCGCGAGGCCGAGCGAGGTCAAATCCCCCGTCGTACCTTCATTGATCCGACGGTTGAGGTTCGGTCCGGCCTGGAAACTGACATTGACCTTGTGGCCGGTTGCCTTTTCGAAGGCCGTTGCGAGTTCCCGCACGCCTGATTCCGTGGCCTGGTTGAGATAGACGGCGATCTCAGCGGCTTGTACCGGCGCGCCGATAAGCGCGCCCAGCATTGCGAGCGCGGCCACAGCCGCCTTCATCCAAGTTCTCATGATCTCCTCCTGATGTTGATTTGTTCGTTTGCAATGATCAGCGTGCCGGCGGCTCCAGGCCGCTCTTGCGCACGAGCGCCGCATTTTCCGGTGCACCCATGAATTTCACCATCGCGGTCGCGACCTCGCGTTCCTTCGAAACCGCGAGCACGCCGGCAGCGAAATGATTGTATTCCTGCAGTTCAGGAGGCAGTGGGCCGGCAAGTTCGGCGCCCGCTACGGGGAGGATGACGTTGATCTGCTGCAGCGCAATCTCAACCTCGCCGCGCGCCACCGCCTCCGCCGCCGGGAATCCATCAAGGAACTTCGTTCGCGCCTTGAGCGCCTCGGCAAGTCCGAGCCGCTCGATGATTTTCGCCGCCATCAGGCCGCTGCCGACGGTCGAATAGCCGATCGATTTGGCGTTGAGCAGCGCGCGCTTGAAGGCCTCTGTATTGCTGAGGTCGGGCTTGGGCGCGCCCGCCTTGATGGCAACGCCGATGCCGGCGCGAGCCCAATCGACGCGCGTGCCCACGGCCTTGCCCTGCTTGATGAGATCGTCAATCACCGGCGGATTCGCGAGCACAATGTCGGCGGGCGTACCGGCCCTTACCGTGTCGAGCGCATTGCGCTCCTGCCGCGCCGTCACCTTATGACCGGTCGCCTGTGCAAAGCCAGCACCGAGATCGCGCGCGCCGGAGATATTCCCCTGCCCTGCCAGGATGATGATTTCCGCGGAATTCGCAGAAGTCCCCACAACTGCGAACAGCGCAGCAGCCATCATGAGTTTCCACTTTTGCATAATTTCCATCCGTTTGATTGCAGTTTTGACTGGAATCTTGCTTGAGCATGATCCTATCCGAAAACCGGTTCCCACTTTTCGGGATCAAGCTCTTATTAGACCATGATCCGCTTCAGAATCATGGTCTATTTCGCCGGTTCGACATGAGTCTTGCGCAGCAGCGGGGCTGCTTCAGGTGAGGTCATGAACCTGATCATGGCGCGCGCAGCTTCCGGCTCCTTCGAGATATTCATCAATGCCACGCTAGACGGGCATGGCTTGTCCATGGGGCCGGGCGGGATGCCGACATAGTCGGTTCCCGCAATGCCAACCATGATGTTGGTCTGCTGGAGTCCGAGTTCAAAATCGCCCTTGGCCAGATATTCGATGACCGGTCCGTTACCGGTACGTATGGTCTTGGCCTTGAGCGTTTCGGTGAGACCGAGTTCTTCAATTCCTCGCGCCACATTGGTGCCGCTGCACCCGTAGGAATAGCCGATCGACTTCGCGGCGAGCAACGCAGCCTTGTAGGCCTCGACCGTGCTGATGTCGGGCTTGGGCGCACCGGCGCGTACCGCAACGCCGAGGCTCGCCAGGACGAATGGCGTCACGGTGCCGGGAACGATCTTGCCTTTCTTCACGAGTTCGTCGATCGGCCCGGGATTGCTGGTAACGAGATCCAACGGCCCCTCATTGAGCCGCTTCTCAAGAGCGGCTCCCGCTTCCTGCACGACCGTGACCTTGTGTCCGCTTTGCCGCGAGAACGCGTTGGCAACTTCACGAACTCCTGGCGTTGCACCTTGGTTACTCGATATGACGAGTTCGGCGGCTGCTGCGGCATTAGGCGGCACCGATCCGAACAGCGCGGCACTTGAGATACAAGCCGCCAAAATCCTCTTCCAGTGTTTCATCGTGTCCTCCCTCTATAGCTTTATTGCTTTGGTTGTTTGCTCAGCGGGGCGAGTTTGCCCCCCTGTGAATTCCCGTTAACGGGAAGCATAGGCCGAGTTGGCTGCGCGGGCCAGAGGCCTACCGGTTCTGAACGCCCAGCAACACGCGCGCGCGCTCCACCACCGGCTGCGGCGTCTTGAGGATCTCGTCGACGAGTTTCGCGATGACATCCGGCGGCGTCGGCTGGATTTCCATGTTGATGCGTTTCGTCTCTGCCAGGAATTCCGGATCGGCGACCGTGGCGGCAACGGCTGTGCGCAACGCCGCGACCCTGTCCTTGGGCGTGTCGGGGGGCACGAGCACCGGACGGCCATAGCTCCAGGGCCCGAATATCAGCCGGAACAACTGGCGATCCTCGTCGCTGGCGGCAAGCTCGAAGGCATTCGGTACGTCCGGCAAGTCGCGGTGCTTCTGCAGCCCCATCTGCACCGGCACGAACATCCGTCCTGCCTTATAAGCATCCCAGAGGTCGGTCTTGAGCGCCGAGACAAGGAGCCCGCAGTAGCCGTCGACTTCGCCGCGTTCGGCCGCCAGCCGCACCTCGGTCAATCCCGGATAACCGGTGACCACCTTGAATTTGATCCCCGCCAGCGGTCCGAGCACCTTGGCATCGACTGTCGACCCCGACGACGGGCCGGTGGAACCCACCACCACCTCGCGGCGCCTGAGATCAGCGAGCGTCTTGAGATCCCGGCTCCAAAATCCGCAGGTCGAAATTTCGCTGTTGAGGCTGCCCAGCCAGTTGAACGCGCGCGGATCGAACTTGGCGTTCACCGGATCGATCAAGGGATCGGCCGTATTGACCGGATTGGGCATGCCGATCACGGAGCCGTCCCTGGGGGCGATCTGTGCGAGATATGCGGTCGCCTTGAGCGAGCCGGCACCCGGCATGTGCTGGACCACGACGTTCGGAGCGCCCGGCACATGGCGCCCCAAATGGCGGGTCAATGTGCGCAAATAGAGTTCGAACGTGGATCCGGGCGTATAACCCACAACGGCCTGGACGGTGCGGCCGCGATAGAACGCCGCAGCAGCATCCTGCTGCGCACCCGCATCGACGGCGAGAACAAGCTGCGCTGCCAGCGCGGGTACGAGCCGACCCGAAAACCCCAATATGCGCATCATTGTCCTCGATTTCCGGGACCAGCGGAAAACAGTCACGCCCTACGATGCGAAATTGCGGTGGCCGTTACAAGGGGCGGATGCGGCGGCACTCGGGCCTGCACAGACCTTCGCGCGTGCCAGGTTTAGTCCTTCATTTTTCAAAACGTGGGCGCCACTTTGGAGATGTGGCCACGGGTAGGAAGTTAGCAGTATCGGTGTGTCCTCATTTCTTCCGGCGAACTGCAAAAGGGAATTTTCTCAAGTTCGCCTGTGCAATTGCAGTGAGCGGCATTTTGAAGGAACAAATTCAACTGAGAGACATTCTGGGTAACGTATCCCCATGAGGAGGAATTGTCATGTTCAACCGACGCACGGTCCTTGATCTGTTGGTTTCCTGCGCCTTGATCACGGTGGCAGACGCAGCGCCAGCGAACAAAAAAGAACACCATAATAACGGACATAGCCTTCTGGGAGCCAAACTGAGACAGAACGGCCGGCACCAGATCCACAAAGCCGGTCAAGCTACTGTCTCTGCAGACGTCACCAACGGCAAAGTAACCGCTATGTCGGCCAACCATCCACAAAAGGGCAACCTTGCGGCGCGGAAGGTCAGGTCGACCAAAAAATTCGCGGAAATGGGACCGGCGCGTGTCCGTCTTGCGGCGAACGATGAGACCATCAAGCTCGCACAAGTCTACTACTACGGCTGGTGTTTCGATGACGGCTTGGACCAGTACTGCTACTGGTACCCGGCCGACGTCGTGATCGTCGACAACACCTGGGTCGAGTACGTTATCTAGCGCTAGCCGGTTCCGTTTTCCGCTAACGCGCGCATGATCCGGTAAAGTGCCGACTGGCCTTCGAAGCCGATGCCGGGGCGATCGGACAAGCCCAGATAGCCACTTTCGACCCGGGCATCGTCGGCAAAGCCGCCGAAATCGCCAAATACACCCGGATAGCTTTCGGCACCTCCGAGGCCGAAGCCGGCGGCAATCGCGAGGCACATCTGATTGCCGCCGTGGGGAAATAAGGCGGTTCGCGGCCAGCCATGGCGCTCCAGCATGGCGACGGTTCTCGCATATTGCACGATACCGTAGGCCTGCGGGGGATCGACCTGGATCACGTCATGGCGTTCCGGCCGCAAACCGCCAAACCGCACAAGGTTTTCGACGTCCTGCGTGGAGAACAGGTTTTCGCCGGTCGAGAGCGGTTCGCTGTAGACCACGGCGATTTCCGACAGGGTTGCAAAATCGAGCGGATCGCAGGGTTCCTCGAACCAGCGCAGCCGGAACGGCGCCAGCGCCTTGGCATAAGCGAGCGCCTCGTGCCGACCGAATTTTGAATTGGCATCGACAGCGAGCATTGCGCCCGCCGGCAAAATCGATTTCACGGCCTCGACACGGGCGAGATCCTCGGCAAGCGGCAAGCCGCCGACTTTCATTTTCAGCATGGTGTAGCCGGCGTCGAGATGGCGGCGCATTTCGTCTTGGAGGTCGGCAATCGTCTGTCCGGGCCGGTACCAGCCGCCGCCCACGTAGCAGAATACTTTTTGCGACCGGCGTCCGCCGCCGAAACGCCCAGCCAGCAGGGCGTGAAGCGGCAAGTACGCGATCTTTGCCACCGCATCCCAGAGCGCCACTTCGATCGTTCCGATTGCGATCGAACGTTCGCTATGGCCGCCGGACTTTTCCCGCTGCATCATGCAGCCCAGCGCCTTTTCGGGCGCAAAATTCTCGCCGCTTTCGTCGAGCAGCGCCTCCGGCTTCGCGCTCAGAATGCGCGGAATGAATCGCGCCCGCATGGCAGCCCCACAGGCATAGCGGCCAGTCGAATTGAACGCGTAGCCCACGACGCGAGCGCCATCACGCACCACATCAGTGATCACGGCGACCACCGATGTCGTCATTTCGGAAAAATCGAAGCTCGAATTGGCGAGCGTGGAATTGAGCGGGACCGCGGTTTCGCGGATGTCGATGATTCGCATGCGCAACAATCACAAGTCCGGGACCAACATCAAGCCCTGCCGAAGGCTCAGTGCCACAAGCCTCTTCGCGAACGCAACACGACGGTGTATCGTTCGTCAGAGTGCCAACGACGGGCACAATCGGCGAACACAAATCGCCGCATGGGGCCTTTGCTACCGGGAGGACCGCCGATGAACTATCGAAGATTTGTTTCCGCAATCGCGCTGGCCGCCACCTTGATGCTCACGGCTACGCTCGCACCTGCCTTCGAAGAAACGAAATACCCCAATATGAAGGGCCAGTGGGGCCGCGTCGGGCCGCCGAACTGGCAGCCCGTGCTGGGACCGGCGCCGCTGACGCCCGAATATAAGGCCATCTACGACGCCAACCGCGCCGACATGACCAATGGCGGTCCCGGCAACGTGCCGTCGTGGTACTGCCTGCCACAAGGCATGCCGATGATGATGAACCTCTACGATCCGATGGAGATCGTGATCACGCCCGACATTACCTATGTGCTGATCAGTCACGTCAACGATTCCTATCGGCGTATCTATACGGACGGACGCGACTGGCCGACTGATGACGACTATGAGTTGACCTATGCCGGCTACTCGATCGGCAAATGGGTCGACGAGAACCGCGACGGCAAATACAACGTCCTGGAAGTCGAGACGCGGCTCCTGAAAAGCCCGCGCACCTACGACGCGAGCGGCATTCCGTTCCACAGCGACGGTAAAACCATCATCAAGGAGCGCTTCTATCTCGACCCGGCCGACCCGAACATCATCTATGACGACATTACGGTCTTCGACAACGCGTTGACGCGGCCGTGGTCGATCCGGAGGAAGGCCTCCCGCAATCCGAAGCGTCCGCTCTGGCGGACCGACGTCTGCGCCGACGATAACGCCATGGTCAAGATCGGCAACGATCCGTACTTCCTGAGCGCGGATGGCAAGCTGATGCCCACGCGCCCAAACCAGGCGCCGCCGGACCTGACCTATTTCAATCAGCAAAAGAAGTAGCGGCGACGGCTTTGTTTCACCCGCGTTGCAAGTCTGGGTCCGTAGGGTGGGCAAAGGCGCGCGTTACGCGGCCCCAATCATACGCACAATCTCGTGCGCGCGCCCTGCCCACGCGATCCCACGAGCGCGTCCGTCGACGCGTGGGCAACGGCGCCATCGCAAGTACATTACGCGTTTCACCATTGTGGCAGGCGCCTTTTGCCCACCCTACGGTCCTTGGCACACCCGGCCGAAATTGCTGGCGCGCTCACACGGTGGCACCCTTGGCCTTGGGGCGGCGCAAGTGCTCATCCAGGCGCGGCATGATCTCGACGAAATTGCATGGGCCATGGCGATAGTCGAGCTGTTGCGAGATGATTTCGTCCCACCCATCGCGGCAAGCACCGGGCGATCCCGGCAGGCAGAATATGAACGTCGAGTTGGCGAGACCGCCGGTCGCGCGGCTCTGGATGGCCGATGTGCCGATCTTGCGGAAGCTGATCATCAGGAACAGTACCGAGAAATTGTCCATCTTTTTTTCGAACAAGGGCTCGACTGCTTCCGGAGTCACGTCACGGCCGGTAAATCCGGTCCCACCCGTGGTGATGATCACATCAATGGAGGGGGCTGCGATCCACTCCTTGACGCGAGCCCGGATGGCGTCGACATCGTCAGGCACGATGGTGCGGTCGATCAAAAAATGTCCGGCCGCCTTGATGCGCTCGGAGAGGGTTGCGCCCGACTTGTCATCCGACATCTGGCGCGTGTCGGAAACGGTAAGCACCGCAAACTTCAACGGTACGAACGGCTTGCTTTCGTCGATTGTGGTCATGGATTTCCTGTACGCAGAACTATCGCGAAAATAGGCGCTTTGGTTCATAAAGCCAAGATCGCGTAGGCGGCGATTACGGCTTGCATGCGGCGCCTGGAATGAGCGTTTTTGGGACCACGACAGAACATTCGGCTACCGTTAGGATGGAACGACACCCTGAACCCCGAGCGGGCAAGGTTTGGAGTTCCGCGTAAAGGTGGGACTGCGAAAAAAGAGCCGCCCGCGGCGAAGCCGCCGTAAATGCGGAATTCCGAACGCGAACGACACCACGAACCAAGAGGTTGCCCATTGCGTCAAAGTCCAAGCCGGTACGCCAGCCGCATTCATCCCCTTTCGTTCGTGGCGATCGTCAGCGCTGCCGTCTTGACGGAATGCAACGGCGCCTTCGCGCACGGTATCGGTGGCCAGGATGCCGCCTTTGTTGCCGGAACGCGCGGGCCTGACCTCGTGCCTTTCATGTATCTCGGCGCCAAGCATATGGTGACGGGATACGACCACCTGCTGTTCATTTTCGGCGTGATTTTCTTTCTCTATCGATTGCACGACGTCATTCTTTACGTGACACTGTTTTCCATCGGGCACAGCATCACTTTGCTCACGGGCGTGCTGCTGCATATCGACGTCAACGCCTACTTGGTCGACGCCGTGATCGGGCTCTCGGTCGCCTACAAGGCCTTTGACAATCTCGGCGGCTTCAAATCGGTCTTCGGAGTGCAGCCCGACACGCGCGCGGCAGTCGCGATCTTTGGGTTGATCCACGGATTCGGGCTTGCCACCAAGCTGCAGGCGCTGCGGCTCAATTCCAATGGGCTCGTCCCCAACATGATCGGCTTCAACATTGGGGTGGAGCTCGGGCAGTTCATCGCTTTGGCGGGCATGCTCGTCGTGATGCTCTTGTGGCGCAGAACTGCAAGTTTCGAGCGCTCGTCGGTGGAGGCCAATGCGCTCATCCTGATGGCTGGATTTGTGCTCATGGAGTATCAGCTCACCGCTTATTACTTTGGAATGAAAGCATGACCGAAGGACAGATCGCTACCCCTCTCTCCGCCATTCGGATGCTTGCCATCACGGCGGGCGCGCTTGTCGTTGCAAGCCTGATCGTGTTCGGCGCCATATTGCCGGCCGAATTCAACCAGGATCCGACTGGCCTTGGCCGGCTCACCGGGCTCGGCCGCCTCTTTGCACCACGCCAGGTCGCGTTCGACGTTTCGGCGAGCGCAGTGCCGATCGCCCGCGATTTTCCGACCCCCTTCCGAACCGACACAATAGAATTTCCCATGTTGCCCGATGGCAATCCGGCCGGCGGCGACCAACTCGAATACAAAGTTCGAATGAAGAAGGATGCGACGTTCATTTACGAATGGAGCGTCGCCAACATCCCGACCGAGACGGAATTCTATTTCGACTTCCACGGCCATACGCTTGACGGCAATACCGAAATGACGGTCGCAACGTACAAGCAGGCAACCGGCACAAGCCAAAATGGGGCGCTCACGGCACCATTTGACGGAATTCACGGCTGGTTCTTCCAGAACCAGTCGCTCAACAAAGTGGTGGTGCGGCTCAAGATCAGCGGGTTTTACGACCTGGTCGAGCCGGGCGAACCTGGCAACGAATCCCACGTCATCGCCAATGTGCCGGCCGAGCAGGCGTTGGGGAAGAAGTGAATGAAGGTGTAGGGCGGAATAGCATCATTGTGTCAGAAGCGGCGAACTCTCCCGGCCTCATGGTGAGGAGCGCACCCCCTTGGGTGCGCGTCTCGAACCATGTAGGCCGGTGCCCGGCCGCCGTCCTTCCGGCGCCTTAGCCGGCGGCCGCGTGCGCCGGCTAAGGCGCCGGAAGAACGCGGCCTCCTCACGGCGGCTTGCGCCGCGGGACGAGGTCGGAGTGAGACGGCTATGATTTTCTGACGCAGTAGCCTTAGCCAGGCCGCGCGCCTTTTTGGCGAGCGGCATGGTCTATTGCGCCCTACAACTGCTGTGCCGTATGGGTGTTGCAGGCGCCGACGGTGCCTTGCTGATAGCCCATATTGAACCAGCGCTGGCGCTGTTCTGAAGTGCCGTGGGTGAAGCTGTCAGGCACGACGCGGCCCGAGGAACGCCGTTGCAAGGTGTCGTCACCGATCGCTGCAGCGGTTTTCAGGGCGGCATCGACATCGCCCTGTTCGATGAAGGCGGGGCGGCCCTGGCGGATAAGCGCTTCGTTTTCCCGCTTCGCCCAAAGTCCGGCAAAGCAATCGGCCTGCAGTTCGACGCGCACCTGGATCCGATTGGCCTCCGGGGATTTGCCGCCGGCCGCCTGCTGCCCACGGTTGGCGCTATCCAAGACCCCGACCAGGTTTTGCACGTGATGGCCGACTTCGTGGGCAATCACATAGGCCTGCGAGAACCGGCACGCGCGACCCTCGCATCCGCGAAAGCGAGTCTCGATTTGTGCGAAAAACGACGTGTCGAGATAAACCTTCCTGTCGGCCGGGCAATAGAACGGCCCCATCGCGGCCTCCGCGCGGCCACCGCATTGCGCGCTGGTCTGGCCGTTGAACAGAATGAGCGTCGGCGTCTGGTAAGCCCGCTTGTAGTCATTGATAAACACATCCTTCCAAACGGCTTCAGTCGCGCCAAGCACCCGCGACACGAAACGCCCGCTCTCATCCTTCGGCGTCCCCGACTGGCGCTGACCTTGTGGCTGTTGTGGCATATTGACCTGGGGCTGCTGCCCGCGCGTGAGCATTTCCGCGCCGCCAATGAGCAGCCGCGGATCGATGCCGAGCGCCCAGCCCAGCAGTCCTAAAACGACGACAGCGCCGATGCCTAATCCACCGCCGCGCCCCATCGGGAAACCGCCGGGCATTCCGCCCCCGCCACCAAATCCACCGCCTTCGCCGCGGCGATCCTCGATGTTGCTGCTTTCCGGCAGGTCTTCATCGCGCATGATAGTCTCTCCTTACGGCATTTCCCCGCCGCACGGGGCATTCCGCATGGTACCGTGCCTGTATCGTACCACTTCCGACGCAACCGGGGGAACATTCCGGCACCATCAATATATGTCGCCTCAAGACATTGCCTAGTTCAAGGCATTGTTCAAAAAGTTTTTCCCGATTAAGCCGATTTTTACCTTGAGCCCCCATGATGTGGCTTGTCGGTAGTAGGTCCCGCGTCTCCGACCGCGTCGCCTGAGTCAGAGTTCTGGATCATGGTAGTGTCGCGTAGCGGGGCGTCCGGCAGGACGCCCCGCGAACTCTCAGAATCCAGCCTCCCCGGTTCCGGTTCCAAGGTCCGCGCCAAGACTGGTTCGCCGCAAAAAGGCGCCGCGCCCGTCATACCTCTTCGTATTCCGGTTGATCCTCACCGCATTATTGTTGGTGACTGCGTCGCCGAAATGTCGAAGTTGTCCGCCGGTTCAGTTGATCTGGTGTTTGCCGACCCGCCCTATAATCTTCAGCTTCAGGGGGATCTCAAACGTCCTGACGATTCGCGCGTGGACGCAGTCGACGACGATTGGGACAAGTTTTCAAGCTTCAAGGCTTACGATGATTTCACGCGAGCATGGCTCACGGCCTGCCGCCGCGTGATGAAGCCATCCGCCACGCTCTGGGTCATCGGTTCCTACCACAATATTTTCCGCGTCGGTGCGATCCTGCAGGATCTTGGCTTTTGGATTCTCAATGACGTGGTCTGGCGCAAGACCAACCCGATGCCGAATTTTAGGGGCCGGCGTTTCACCAATGCGCACGAGACCATGATCTGGGCCGCACGCGACGCCGGCGCCAAGGGCTACACGTTCAATTACGAGGCCCTCAAAGCCGGCAATGAAGACATCCAGGTGCGCTCCGACTGGACGCTGCCGCTTTGCACCGGGGAAGAACGCCTCAAGGGTGGCGACGGCAAGAAGCTTCACCCGACGCAAAAGCCGGAGGCTTTGCTCGCCCGCGTGATCCTGTCGGCATCGCGCCCGGACGATCT
>DATGVJ010000461.1:0-2077 GCA_035300505.1 Xanthobacteraceae bacterium | reverse complement strand
TTGCGCGGCTGCAGGGCGCATCGCCACGCCGCCAAGCGCCAAGGTGGTGGCGCTTTCCACGAGGAACCAACGTCTGCTCAACAGTCTGGCCATGTGATCCTCCCATTGCGACGGCATCCCGGCGACAATATCTCGACAACTTTGCGACCAACCAAAAGATAGCAGATCGCCGCGATCTCCCGATAGGCCTCATTGCATGTACAACGCCCGGGACTTGCGCGACGAGGCGATGAAAATCACCGACGGCAAGGGCGTAGAATTGATCGGCCAGAATGTGCACGATCGCTCAAAACGGTTTGGGCTGACCCGAGCAAAAAAAGTGCCTGGGTATCAACTGGGCGCGACATTAACGGTTACGAGACGGCGGAAGATCAAAGGGAGCGACGCACATTTGCGAAGACCTTTGGCGGTCCCATAACCCGCTAATTACGCCTCGTGGGCCCGTACCGCGATCTCGAACGCACCGATCGCATCGCAACTGCCGCGCAGCACGTCGCCGGGCTTCACGGCGGCGACGCCCTGGGGCGTGCCGGTGTAGTACACGTCGCCCGGATAGAGCGTGTAGAACGACGAGGCGAATTCGATGAGACGGCCGATGTCGTAGATCAGGTCCTTCGTATCCGCGGTCTGTTTGAGAACGCCATTGTTGGTGAGCGTGATCTTGAGGTCGTCCGGATTGGCGATTTCATCGGCGGTCACGAACCAGGGGCCAAGCACCGAATAGCCATCAATGGATTTCCGGAAGCTGCGGTCTTCGCCGCCGCGGCAAGTCATGTCGAGGCCGAGCGTATAGCCCGCGATATAGTCCTTGGCCTTATCCTTGGGGATATTGGTCCCCTGCTTGCCGATCACCGCCACCAATTCGATCTCGTGCTCATTGGTGCGATCGAGAAAGCGGATCGGGATGCCTTCCGAGGGCCCGACGATCGAAGAATTTGATTTGAGAAAAATACCGGCCTTGCCGATGTCGGGGGGCTGGCGCTGCAGCGCTTCGCGCGGGATGTCGGTGCGGGCACGCATTTCCTCGATGTGCTTCTTGTAGTTGGTCGGCGCCGCCATGGTCTTGGACGGACGTGCGACCGGCGAGAGCAGTTTCACGCCGGCGAGCGGTTTGCCGGGAGCTGTGGCGGCCATTTCCTCGATCCGCTTGCGCCAAGCCGGCAGCGCCGCGATGACCGCGTCGCCCTTCATATCGTAGCGGGCGCCTTTGCGGATTTCATCCTGTGCCGCGGTGACGTCATGCACCATATTGCCGACAACAACTCCGAGCCGGTCTTCGTCATAGCGACAAAGCTTCATCTTCTTCTCCCATGGTTATCCCGCTAGCTCGTAGGCCGGCCAGCATTTGTTGGCAAGGTGCATCCGGGCCGTCGCCCGCCGATCCTGGTCTTACGCGGCCGAATGCGACCTTGCGGGCGAACGTATTCGCTTTCCTCGAATTGTTTGTATCCTGATGGCGCGCCAATCGGCGAATTCGATCCGCGAGACCAAATGTCGCGATCCGAGGGGAAATAACAAATCTCGCCGCCACCACCGCACCGTTCGACGTCAGGCCCAGTGCGGCCACCACGGTGCCGATCCTGTTGAATTCAAGATGACCGCGAAGCAACCACTGCGGATTGCTCAGGTTCCGGGACTCTGGCAAGTCGAGGGCGCGAAATCTTCAAGTCGTAAATCTGGTTTGCGATATCGGCAATCAACAGCGACGTTCCCACACAAAGCCAGACAATCGTCTCAAGAGTGGCCCAGTTGAAAGGCTGATCCAGGCCGGTCACTCCAAAGATGACGCGAATTTCGAGGAATGTCAGCGCCACCGCATAGCTGCGGATCATCCACTGGCGATGCGGTGTAAACATCCGCTTGAGCGCGAAATAAAGACCGATGCCGGTCGTGACCATCAGAAGTCCGGACTGCATCACGGTCTCGATCGTAAATGATCGCGATGCTCCCTGGCCCTCGTCGAGGAACTGAATGTAGACGCCGATTGGCCCCAGAACGAAGACGCCGGTCACGTAAATTCCGCCAATCGTGCGATGAAGGACGGTATATCTGCGGCGCAACCGCTCGGAAAACTGCA
>DATGVJ010000460.1:0-3309 GCA_035300505.1 Xanthobacteraceae bacterium | reverse complement strand
ATCGCCAAGCTTGAGTCATTGTGCAACCCCTCTTCAAGTGTCTGTAAACATTGGAAGCATGTCTTCGTCAGCAACGCGACACGGGCGACCCTTTCGGGCGATCGCGGCTTTGACACTGTCGCTGGCCAAGTCGATCGTACGGATTTGGAAGGGCGCGCCCCGCATCACCTGTTCCGCCCGCAGCGTGCCGGTCTTAATCAATCGCCGGATCATATGGCTGCTTACGCCCGCCGCCTTCGCCGCTTCGGTCAGAGTGAGCCATTCACCATCTTTCTCCGCGGACCGATAGGCGTGAATGTCGCGCACACGGCGCACCGAAGAGACACGTTTCGCCGTCCAGGTTTTGCCCTGACCGGTCGGCAAGCCCATTCGGTTGAGCGACGCGGCGATATGTTCGTCTGACCAGCGCCCGGCCATGCTGCGCATGACGGCCAAAGCGTCTTCGGATGTGGCGCAGCCGTGTTCACCAGCGCGCGGCTTGCGGACTCGCAATCGAGAATGCTGCCCGCCACGCCAATGTATTGTCAGCAGCACATCACGGGCTTCATCATCAACATCGACGATGATGTCAGCGATTAACGCCCGCAACAACTGCTGCCGCGCGCGCATGCTGACGCCCGGTGCATGCCACGCCGCTGACAGGTTGTCTGCCAGGTTCGTAAAGGCGTTCGGGTCGACCTCGATGTAGTCGCGCTTCTGGTTCAACTGGCGGGCCTGCAGATCCTGGACACGGCGAAGTGCCGCTTCCCAGTTCTTCTCAAGTTGAACGGCGATGAGGCGATTATCCGGATCACAGGCGGCATAGCGGCGTTCGGCAAGGCTGGCCTCATAGCGGGCCTGCTGCAATTCCAGGTCCAGGATGCGCTGCTGGTCGTCTTGTCGCTCCTGGTGCATCCGCTCAGCCTCCAATGCGGCCTCAATGGCCATTGGCTCGACCGTCCGTAACAGCTCTTTGGCAATCGCAGAGTCGACCCGTGGTCCGCCAAAGGTCATGCAGCGGGGCAGACCCATCATAAGGTTCGGCTTATCGCAGCGATACACCGGACGGCTTTGTGGATTGCCGGTATAGGCGACACCCAGACGCCGCCCGCATCGCCTACATGTCATGAGGCCCGACAACAGCGCCCTGCCGCCTCGGCCGGACTTCACGCCGTCCGCGCGGCCGTAATTGTTGAGGGCGAGTTGCTTCTGGTTGCGATCGTAGTCCGCCCAGTTGATGTAACCTTCATGATGATCTTTGATCATCACCTCCCATGTGCCGATCGGCTTGCCGTGGCCATAGCTCTTGCGCGCCCGGCCATCGATGATCGCGGTACGCTTCTCGCTTTTCCCGTACACATACACACCGGCATAGAATGGGTTCTTCAGAACCGCGATGACATTGCGGTAGCGGATCGGCATCCATTCGAAGTTCGTCATCCGGCCTTCGTCCGACGGCCTTGGGAAGTGGATCTGATCCGCCTTCATCGATAACAGCACCTGGCGGGCGCTGCCAAGTTCGCGGAAGCGGGCGAAGATCAGCCGAATCACCTCCTGTAGACGCAGGTCGGGATCCAAACCGAGCCCGACTTCGCGGTGCCAGATATAGCCGAAAGGAACGGATAGCCGGAGCTCGCCGCGGCGCGCTTTGGACCGCGCGGCATCCAGCATACGGGCACGCAAGATGCCCAACTCGAACTCGCTGATGCTACCCTTCATACCAAGAAGCAGCCGATCATTCGGGCGGCACGGATTGTAAATGCCGTCGAGATCGATGACGCGGGCTTCGACAAGACCACACAACTCAAGCAGGTGATGCCAATCGCGGCCGTTACGGGCGAGCCTTGAGGCATCGAAGCACAGGACGGCTCCGACCTTGCCGGCGCACAGCCAGGCAACCAAGCGTTCAAATCCGGGGCGGGCGACCATCCCGCTTGCCGATCTTCCGAGATCGTCGTCGATCACCTCCACATCGGCAAAGCCCCACTGGCGGGCGACCTCGACCAGATCGTATTGGCGCCGCTGGCCCTCCAGATTCGTCATTACTTGGGATTGCGTCGACTGGCGCACGTAGACCACAGCCTTGCGCTTCAGGACGGCGGCGGGGATCAGGTCAGCGCTTGTCATCGTCAAGCTCCTCGACGCTGAGGCCGGCCGCTTGCATCAGGATTTGTGCCAGCAGCTGCCTCACCTTGCTCCGGTCCGGTGAGCTCAATCCCGCCAAGCACCTTGCGTCGAACAACAGGTTCAATTGTCGGGAAACCGGTGTCTCGACCGGGACCTTGGTGATCTTCATGGCATTCCTCCTGAACGATTGCGGCATCGATCGGGGAACGCCTGTTCCGGCTCTTGTCAATCAACAGCTGGTCCAATTCCATAAGGGCCGCGCGGTCAACTTGCGGCGCTCCTATGGTCATACCTGCGCACGTCACCGGGTCGAGCATCCACGCAGCCATGGAAACAACAACACCGGTCGGACCCTGGACCTTCAAGAATAGGCCGGTCGCCCGTTGCTCCACACGGCGAATGCGGACCGTGCAGCCAAAATACGGATGCCATCGGTAATGAACTTCTATTTCCTGCCCGACATGGGCAGAATGAACGGCTGATAGCTTTGGGCCGCAAGTCCTGGCTGTTCTGCGGCTCCGATCGCGGTGGCGAGCGCGCCGCCGTTATGTACAGCCTGATCGTCACAGCCAAGATGAACAACGTCGATCCGCAAGCCTGGCTCGCCGACGTCTTGGGGCGCATCGCCGAGCATCCCGTTCAAAGACTCGACGAACTGCTCCCGTGGAATTGGTGCGGGTCCAGCGCGCAGGCCAGTCGGGCGGCCTGACCATGGCTGCGATAACTCACGTCTTCACCATCAGCCGTGTCGCCGAAATGCTCGGCGAGGACGAGGACTGGTTGGACGAAATCAGCATCGAATTGGATCCGGAAGACGGCCGTCTTACAGTGTGGGATCTCGATGAAGACGGAACGACGGCCTTCACGCGCTTCGGCATCGATAATCTCACCGAGCTCGTCCAACTCTATAAAGCGAATCCCAATCTACTACCTTGAGAACTGGGGTAGTCTATCGCGTTTTTTCGTTTCGGGTCTCGCTACCCTCCCAAACCGTTTCAGCCACGTATATTCGACCAGAGGGTGTTGTATTTGAGTAACTCCCTTTCTGCCCAGCCGCGATATCTTTCGTTTGGGCTCGGAGGGCTGCTGCAATGTTCGACGTGTATTTAAATGACAGGCGAGATCATCTGTTGGTCGTAGCTAAGGGGGGAGTGATCCCTGTAGCTGGGACATCAGCCAGGTGGCGGAAGAAGAAGAGAAAAG
>DATGVJ010000459.1:0-3290 GCA_035300505.1 Xanthobacteraceae bacterium | reverse complement strand
AAAATTTCCTGCCTTTAGCTCGAACAACCTGGGCACAAATCTGCGTAGTCGACCTCCGCGCTGTGCGCCGCATGGAGATCGCCCCCGGGACAGGTATGATCCCCGACCCTGAGCGGAAGTTGTCGGGCGGCCGGCTTGACGGCCGTCATGCGAAGCGTCCCGCCTCTTCGAAGGTCAGCCTTGGATTGCGCGGGAACAGTGAGTCTGGCCTTCCGTGGCCAAGGCAGCAGATGAAGTTTGATTGGATGCGCGTGCCAGCGAAGAAAGCCTGGTCAACACCCGCGTTATCGAAGCCGGACATAGGCCCACAGTCGAGCCCAAGCGCGCGCGCTGCGATGATGAGATATGCGCCCTGGAGACTGCCATTGCGCATCGCCATAACCTCGGCAAGTCCCGGCTGCGCGAATACCTTTTGCGCGGTCTCGGCATTGTGGGGCAGGAGCTTCGGCAATGCGTCAGGAAAATCCAGGTCGTTGCCGATGATGACGGTCAGAGGCGCGGCCAGGATTTTGGGCCGGTTCTTTTCCGCCGCGAGCGCGGCCAATTGCGCCTTACCCTCCGGACTTCGAACCCAGACAAACCGCGCCGGGCAGCTGTTGGCCGAGGTCGGCCCCCACTTCAGGAGGTCGTAGAGGTCGCGCACGACGCCCTCGTCCACGGCCGTGTCGTTCCATCCGTTGTAGGTTCGGGCGGTGCGGAATATTTGGTCAAGTGCCGCTGAGGATAATATGTTTCTCATCTGGTTTCTTTCCTGCTCGGACATGTGTCGCCCCGACATCACGCGACCTTCACGATGCGGCGCCTGATCTCCTGGCGCATTGTTAGCGCGCGCACCGCTTCAAGCGGCCTCAGAGCGGTGGCTTCGCCGAGCGCAAATTCGATTGCCTGCCGCCGCGTTTCCGCGCCCTTGCGAACGCCATCCCGGCGACCTAATTATCGAACTGCCGCTATGAACTTTTTGTTGGTTGCACTAATATGCGTCCCGAGAAATCTTGCACAAGGAGGCACTATTTTGGGCGAAACACACATGGATGTGCGCGCTCGGAGCCACGGCTACGAGGAGTGTCGCGCGTCGGCCGACATCCTGGCGCGCATTGGAGACAAGTGGACTGTGATGGTGGTCGGTGTGCTGTCGCAGGGGTCGATGCGCTACAGCCAGATCTTCAAGCTGATGCATGGCGTTTCACAGCGCATGCTGACGCTGACTTTGAAGAGCCTGGAGCGGGATGGCCTTGTCACGCGGACCGTGTACCCGACAATCCCGCCGCGGGTGGATTATGCGCTGACCGAACGCGGGCAGACGCTGATCGCGCCCCTGTATGCCCTCGGTATGTGGGCCCAGGAAAACCGCACAGCGATCGAAGCGACGCGACGCGACTTCGATCAACGTAGCAACCATGGCAATAACGCGAAGGCGGCTTGACAGATATGTGCCTGGGGTGGCTGTCTACCCTGATCGAGCATTCAACCTGATCATGTGAGGTTGGCTCGGGAACATTCGTGGTGCGGCCCGGGACTGAACCCGGAGAGTTTTGCAAATGCCTGACACACCCTCAAAGGGCCGCTACGAGTGGTGGTATTTCGATGCCCATCTAATGACGGCGCGACGTCGTCGTGGTCTTCTACACCAAGCCAAACGTGAGTCCGAATGGGCCTCTCCGCGGATCACCATCAGTCTCACGCTGCCGGATGGCCGGCGGTTCGACAAGATCTACGAAACCACCGCCGATAAGTTCACGGCGTCCAAGGAGGGGCGCGATGTTCGGATCGGAACCAATCGTTTTGTCGGCGATCTCCACCGCTACCGAATCACGGCCGCCATCGAGGAAATATCCGTCGAGATCGAATTGACGGGTGAGGTTCGCGCCTGACGTCCAAAGTCGGGCCACCTCTATTTTGGCGCTGAAGGACAGGAAACGCTGTTCGCTTGGCTTCCGTCGGTGCCGCAAGGTGTAGCGCATGTCGAGTACAAGATCGGCCACGAGGAATATCGCGCTTCGATGGCGCCTATCACCGCTTCACGGGCAAAGTCACCATCGAGAAATTCAAACGGACGAGCGGGTGGAGATTTTCGATGACCACGCCATATGGGAGTTGATGTATTTCGGCAAGGCGCGGTCGCCAACGCTATCATCAGGCCAGACGCATTCATGACGTGCTCGACATGCAAAGGTAGCCCTCAACAGTTGAATGCGTTTCACAAACCAGCAACGGGGTCATCATTTGCGATTGCAAAGAGGGTATGCGCGGCACCGACGGAAGCCAGGTGGGGCATAAAACGGCAAGAATGACGCAAGATCAGCAGTCCTGGACAAGCGGCGCCTTGCTCGGTGAATTACAATACTCAATCTCTGCAAGATCGGCGCAAGGTCGGCGGATGTCTGGTAAGTCCAGGCAATGGTGCCTGACGTCAACATAGCACAACGGAACCTTAATCAATGGCAGCGATTGGGATCGTCTATTTCAGTGGTTACGGGCACACGGAGAAACAGGCGGAGGCGGTGACAGCCGGCGCCAGGAAAGTCGCGGGAGTGACCGTTTCGGTATTTGCGATCGACAAGAATGGAGATTTGCCGGAAGGCAGTTGGGATATCCTGACAGGCCTGGACGCCATAATTTATGGTAGCCCGACCTACATGGGCGGACCCGCGTGGCAGTTCAAGAAATTCGCGGATGAGAGTTCAAAGCCGTGGTTTGTCAATGCGTGGAAAGACAAGATCGCAGCCGGTTTTACCAATTCCGCTTCGATCAATGGCGATAAATTCTCGACCATCAGTTATTTCTTCACCCTTTCTCAACAGCACGGCCAGATCTGGATTGGAACGGGGCTGATGCCATCCAACGCCAAGAAGCACGGTCCCAACGACATAAACTGGACCGCTGGATTTGCCGGGGCTTTGGCGGTGTCGCCATCAGACGCCTCACCCGATGAGGCGCCGGGGCCGGGTGATCTCGAGACTGCAAAACTGCTAGGCACGCGCGTCGCCGAATATGCCGTCAAGACACGCGGCTTTGGTACAATGCAAGCGCGCGAAAGCATGCAGGAGCCGGCGAACCGTGCAGCCAAATTGATAGCTAGATGATCGGTCGCGACCGTCCGTCTCATTCTGACGGGCAAGGAGTGATTGAGATGAGCAAAGATGAACGCAGGGAAAAGTTTTTTGCACGAGGAGGGCACGACTCCTGACGATCCCACGCTCCGTGCATTGCAGATTTTCGTACGCCGTCGACCTCGAGCCAAATATTCAGTTCAAAGAGATCGGCACGCCGCCTCTGAATGAATGGCGGCT
>DATGVJ010000458.1:0-2154 GCA_035300505.1 Xanthobacteraceae bacterium | reverse complement strand
CCGGCGTGTTGATCAGCGCCGGAATGACATGCACGGTCGTGATGAAGGAAGGCGCGGGGCCTGAAATCGGGCACGGCATCAAGAAAGTCATGACGGTAATCTTGGGAGCACTGTCAACTTAGGGCGTGTACTAATTAACGTGCAGATGTCGGGTCTCGGGGGCTAGGCGGAAATGTTCTAGTCGATCAGAGCATTACCGGTTTTGACCCAACTCGGACATAGGCCAAACGGCAATCCCACAATGCAGCGGCAAACCGGTCGCAACGTTTTGATGGACTATCGCTTTGCCGTGAGCAACATTGGGGCTTGCGCGCATTCGCGGCTGACTTGATGGCCCCGACACCTACTTGCCATGCCGAGTATGAAAGACATGAACGCCGGGACAAGTCGGGGCTTGACCCACGGCTTGACCGCGCAATCCAATGGTCGCGGGCGGATCGGGAGTGAGGTCTTGTCGCTGGCGACGGCGACGGCGACGGCGATCGACCGATTGGGAGGAGCGCAATCGGCCGCAACGGCCTGCCAGGGAGGCCCGTATGAAAAAGGAAAGAAGCAAGCTGTACAACGTTGAGCTACTTAAGTTGGCCTTGCCGGTCGCGACCGCTATTTTCGTTGCTCTGCTCACCGGATGGACAGGTTATGTATACTCGCAACTCACGCAGAATCAAAATGCGATCATCGCTAAACGAACAGAACTGTATGACAAGATCGTCAAAAATACGAATGCAATTCTCAGCTATTACATGTTCGTGGGAAAATGGAAACGCTACACACCCCTGGACATCATTAGTTTCAAAAACGATACCGACGAGCTGATGTACTCTTACCAGCCGATGTTTTCGGAGAATCTGTTCAAATCATATAATGAACTGTTTGATCAGTTCTTCAGAATCACCGGCGACTGGAAAGATGCGCGATTGAGAACCAGTGTGGCGTGCCGGATAATGTTGGATACTTGGCAGGAGAATTGGCGGGAACGGTTTGAAGAAGAAGACAATCGGGCCCACATCTGCGAGGCATACAACAAATTCATGAACGGCCTCGCTGAGGAACTTCGACTGAAGACGATTACGGGAAACAGGACCTTGCTGGTAACCTGCTATAAGCGGGACTTGCAAATGCCCTGCTCGTAAGTAGCACGGGGCCCGCATGAGCGTAGCGAAATGCGGGATCGGCGCGACGTCGTCGCCTGCGCGGGCGCCGCGAGTGGCCACGGCCCGGGATGGCAACCGGTCGCCACCGCCGAGGTCGATGATCGGGTTCGCGCGGCCGCCGGTGAACACACGCTGCCTCGATCTGTCGGAGTGATCCGAACGTCGAGCCAGGCACCCGCCGCCGGTTCCCCACGCCATTAGCGCGGCAACGACGGTGTCTCTTTGTGGTGTCCGGAACACGGCACCGAGGCGGACACACGTTCGAATTAGAAACATAAACCTAGACTTAGTTGCATGCCGTCCTCGCGCGCATATTCTCTATGACGGCAGCGGCAAGGAGCCACACATGCTTCGCGAACAGACGATCAATTTTCTCCAAGCCACCGTCGTTTTCCTGTTGCTGACAAATGCACTGAGTATTTGTGCGGCTACATGGGCGATCTACCTTGCAGGTCGCGTGGACGCCGCGCCGACGGCGATCCATCCGAGGCTCGGACGGTTCTTCGCCACATGGAGCCAAAGGCGGAACGCGCCGTTATCCGCCGGGCTTCGCGCCAGTTCGAACTGAGGCAGTCAGGACGCGACCCCGAACGAAAGGCGGAGTTCCGACGATTTTCGGGTCGCTGAAGCAGAGCAGTTAATTGTCGAGGAATGGTTCAGCCTTGCAAGGAAGATGAACACCAGTAGCGAAAGACAGAGATGCAGCCCCGGTTTCTGTCCCCCTCCCTGTCGACCGGGTTGCATGCGGCCGGTCCGTCCCCCCGGACCGGCCGCCACCATTCTGATCTGCGTTGTGGCGGGCATCCGGCGCGGCGTTCGGAATTGCGGCGCGGATTTCGCCGCAACGTCTTGGCCTCGACTTCGACGGCAGTTGCAGTGACGTGCTTGCTCATCGTGTTGCGACACCGCACTTCAAGCCGTGGCCCGGGCGTGACGTAACAAGCGGAAATGCAATAAAATTGCATGCTTTCCGTGGCTTAGGCCAGACTCCTCGCCCCTC
>DATGVJ010000457.1:0-8846 GCA_035300505.1 Xanthobacteraceae bacterium | reverse complement strand
GCGCGCCCTGGATCACAAGGCCGAAGCGCGAATTCACAATCCGCCAGCAGAGATAGATGCCGCCGAAGAGCAGTGTGAGGCAGAGATAATAGAACTGGGTGCGATTGCCGAGATTGATCAGGTCGGCAAACTGGCTTTTGCGATAGATGGTCTGTCCGTCGTCGCCACCATAGCGATCGAGAGCAACCGCAACGAAATAGGCCATCTGCGAAAAGGCGAGCGTGATCATGATGAAATAGACGCCGCGCGTACGTAGTGAGAGTGCCCCAATGATGAGTGCAAACAAGGCGGAGGCAAGGACAGCAACTGGCCACTGCAGGAAGCCGGATGCGACGCCTTCGAAGCTCAGAATTCCAACCGCATAGCCGCCGATGCCAAGATAGACGGCGTGACCAAAACTCACCATACCGCCATAGCCGAGGATGAGGTTAAGGCTCGTGGCCGCCAGCGCCAGGATGACGATGCGGGTGAACAGCGTCATCACGAAGAAATTGCCGGTGAGCGCGGCGTAGACCGGCACGAGCGCGAGCATGATCAGCAGGGCTGCGACCACAATGTTGCGGGGTGAGAAAGTGTGGCTCATGGCACAAGTGCCACCACAAGCGCGGTCTGCTCCCTCTCCCCGCTCTTGCGGGGAGAAGGGTGGGGCGAGGGGAAGCAGCGAGGTACGAACTTGTTGCTGCCCCTCATCCCAACCTTCTCCCCGCAAGAGCGGGGGGAAGGAGCCCACCGAGTTCGTCTCAAGATCGAGGACCACCCCGGAATCCATCCATTTCGATATCGATGAGCCTCACTCATCTGCCCGACACCGGAAAAAGCCCCGCCGGGCGCACCACCAGGACAATGGCCATCAGCAGGTAGATCAGCATCGACGACAGTGCGGGAGCGGCCGTCGCGGCAGCGCGCGAGTCCAGCACCAGACGCGCGAGATCGGTCAAGTAGGCGCGCCCCACCGTATCGATGAGCCCGACAAAAATCGCCGCCATGAAGGCGCCGCGGATGGAACCGATGCCGCCGATGATGATCACCACGAACGCAAGAATGAGAATGTTCTCGCCCATCCCGATTTGCACGGTCTGGATCGGCGCCTGCATGAGGCCCGCGAGCGCCGCAAGGGCCGCCCCGAGACCGAACACAAGCGTGTAGAGCAGATTGATGTTGATGCCGAGCGCGCTTGTCATTTCCCGATTTGAGGCGCCGGCACGAATCAACATGCCAAGGCGGGTGCGCATCACCAATAGATAGAGAAACAGCGCGACCAGGAGCGACGTCACGATGATCGCGATGCGATAGGTCGGGTAATGGAGATCCGGAAGTAATTGCACCGATGAATTGAGCCAATCCGGCAATGGCAGGCGCAGTCCCGCCGGCCCCCAGACGATACGCACAAGCTCATTGAAAAACAGGATGAGCCCGAACGTGACGAGCACATGGTCGAGGTGATCGCGCCCATAGAGGCGACGCAGCGCCACGACCTCAACGATCATGCCGACAATGAGCGTCGCTCCAAGCGCCATGAGCGCGCCTGCGATGAAACTCCCGGTCCATGCCACGAAGGTCGCGGCAAAATAGGCGCCCACCATGTAGAGCGAACCGTGCGCGAGATTGACGAGATCCATGATCCCGAACACGAGCGTCAGCCCGGCCGCCAGGAGGAACAGCAGCAACCCGAACTGCAGTCCATTGAGGCATTGTTCCAGGAACAACAGCATTCATCTCATCCCGTCTCGGCCACGATGACCAGAGCTTTTCCGTCGAAGATATATTCGGCGACCTCGTGCAAGCCGATCTTCGCATGCGCGCGCAACGAAATGGTGTTGTCACGCCGGATGAAAGTGAAACAGGTCCGTTGGCCCGTCCGGGCGCGCAGCGCCGCGAACATTCTCGCCGGAAGCCCACGGCCGCGTTCGGAGGCCGCCACGCAAATTGGACCATAGATGTAACTGTCCGGTGCGCCGGGATAGACCTCCAGCATGCCCCGCACGATTGGAATGTGCTCCTGGGACCGCACTGATGACGCCACCAGGTATCCCACCACGCGCCCGTCTTTGCGGGTGACGATCAATGGCATGTCGGCGAGCGCTGTCTCGAACCACTGAAACGTCAGCCGGACCGACAGCACGCCACCTCGCTCCGGCAGGTTCATTTCCTGGAGATCGAGAATACCTGCGATATCTTCGCGCGTAGCATCGGTTATCTCATAGCCATCGCGCGCCATTGCGGGATCGTGCAATTCAGATTGCACTTGGGCGCCTGCCGTTACCACTTCATCGGGCACTTGTCGTGGAAAATGTCCTGATTGTCGCGCACGATGGTGGCGACGGTTTGGAGTGTCAGATTGCCTTCGCCATCGCGCACGACGTCCTGCAGATAGAAATTCTGAATCGGGAAGTGGTTGTTACCGTAACGGTAAGGCCCGCGCACCGACGCGTAATTGGCCTTGCGCATCTCGGCACGCATCGCGTCCTTCTTGGCAACGTCGCCGCCGGCTGCCACCACGGCGCTGTTGATGAGGTTGGCGGCATCATAGGACTGCGCCCCATAGAATGACGGGAAGCTCTTGTGCTTGGTGCGGAAGTCGGTAACGAACTTCTTGTTGGCATCGTTGGGCAGGTCGTTGACCCACTGCTGCGTGCCCGGAACGCCGAGCGCAAGATCCTTCTGAAGCGGCAGCGTGATGGCGTCGACTGTGAATGCAGTGTAGAGCGGGATCTGCCCCTTGAGGCCGGCCTGCGCATATTGGGTGAGGAACTGCACGCCCGCGGCGCCCGGATAGAACACGAAGACGGCATCGGGCCTCGCGGCGCGCACCTTGGAGAGTTCAGCCGAGAAATCGAGCTGTTCCGGCCACTTGGTCAGCTCTTCGGCGACCACGCGGCCCTTGAAGGTCGCGCGCACGCCGGTGAGCATGTCCTTGCCGGCGGCGTAATTGGGGCCGATCAAAAAGGCGGATTTCACGCCCTTCTGGTTCATATATTCCCCCATCGCCATGGGGGTCTGGTCATTCTGCCAGGAGGTCGAGAAGAAGTACGGCGAGCATAATTCACCGGCGATCTGCGAAGGGCCCGCATTGGCGCTCACAAGGAACGTCTGTGCATCGACAACAGGCTTGAGCGAGGCCAGCAACACGTTCGACCAGATATAGCCCGCCACGAAATTGACCCTGTCGGACTCGACGAGCTTTTGGGTCTTCTGCACCCCGACGTCAGGCCGCTGCTGGTCGTCCTCATAGATCACCTCGACCGGCAGGCCGCCCATCCGGCGGCCCAGATGGTCGAGCGCCAGTTCGAAGGAATTGCGCATGTCGTTGCCGATCACCGCCGTCGGGCCGCTGAACGTGCTGACGAAGCCTATTTTCACGGATTTCTGCTGGGCCGAGGCCGGCCCGGCCGCAAGCGCCGCAAGCGCGCCTACGCCAATGAGGAACTTGTGCATCGCTTGGCCCTCCGACACGCCAATTCTAAAACACCAATGGGATACTAGTGGATCAACCGGCGTGCCAAAAGGCCTCCCGTCCAATATTCAGGTGTAGCCCGTATGGAGAGATCAGCGCGCGTAGCTTACGCGCGGCGATCACGCAATGCGGGGACAGGCTCGCAAAACGGCAGACCGCCCCGGATTGCGGGTCTTAAGCGCGCAAGCGCGCTTGCGGCCCTCCATCCGGGCTACGATCCAGCGAATTAGGCGCACTCCCGGCGGGGGGGAGGGAGTCACACCGTGTCGCGTTCGGGGGCCGTCCAATATTCAGATCGAGATCAGCGGCCGAAAGGCGGCTTCGCAGCAGCGGCGAAATCGCGAAAAAGTCGCGCACTCGCAGGCAAATAGCGTCCTCTCATCCAGGCGATGCCGATCGCCCGGCGCGGCACGGGCTCCGTGATCCGGAGGCTCACCACATCGGCCGCCCGGGCGCTCTCCGGCGGCACGATGGCTACGCCGAAGCCGGCGGCGACGAAGCCGGGCAGGCTGCTTGAATCGTCACCCTCGAAGCTCGAAGTCGGCGCAAACCCGGCCGCCTTGCACAGGTCGTCCGTCATACGACGGATCGCGCGACCCGGCTTGAAGGAGACGAACGGCTCACCCGCAACCTCCCGCAACCGCACCTGCCGCCGCCGCGCGAGCCGATGCGCTTGCGGCACGATCAGAACGAACTCCTGATCGAAGACGCGTACCCAATCGAAACCGTCTTTGCCCGGCGGCACAGCGACAAAGATGAGATCGAATTCGCCCCGTTCGAGCTGCTCCTCGATCGCCGCACTGTTGTTCTGGACGAAGGCGAAGCGAACCTGCGGATGGGCCGCGTGGAATCGACGTACCAGCTGGGGGATGTATGTGGCACCAAGCGTACGAAGAAATCCCAAGGAAACAGACCCGCGATCTGTCTCCGTCAAATCGACCAGTTCACGCCGGCCGTCCTCGATCTCGCCGAGCGCGCGCTCGACCCGCACCAGGAACAATTCGCCGTAGCGGGTCAGTCGGAACGAGCGGCCGACGCGCTGGTAGAGCGGCACGCCCATGTCGGCTTGCAGCCGTGCCAACGCCCGGCTCAAGGCCGGCTGGCTGGTTCCAAGCTGCTCGGCGGCGCGCGTGACGTGCTGGAGACGTCCGGCGACGCGGAAGGATTCAAGCAGGTGCCAATCGATTTTGGTCATAGAACCTCGCGCGCGACATCGCCATGGGCCGCAGCAATTCATGCGATTTTGATATAGATCTAGCAAAAATGGGTATTGGACAACATGATTTATCTGGCCTTAGCGTGACGACCAGCCGACGCCGGCGGCTTCGCGGCGGCTTTGCCGCCATTGGCATATCCGACCGCCGGCCCTATAAACGCGACAACCCCATTGGACTAAAGCTCCGACAGCGAGAAAGACCTCGATATGCATGAAGTAGGTGACAAGTCCCATTGGCACGAACCGACCGGCATCGACCGCGCCGGCATCGGAAAATTCGGCCGTCCCAAGACGCCATACGACCTGTTTATGGAGTCCGAAGGAATTCCGGTTTTCCGCGACGTGGGACTGAAGACCGTGCTCGATATGCCGATGAAGCCTTGGAAGCGTCTGGGCGGCAAGGGCACCTATATCCAGCTTTACGGGACCGAAGGGAAATGGGGCTGTTACGTAGTCGAAGTTCCGGGCGCCGGTGCGCTCAACCCCGAACGGCACCTTTATGAGGAAGTTTATCTGGTGGCCGAAGGTCGCGGCACCACGGAAGTCTGGCTCGACAACGACAGTAAGCGGCACGTCTTCGAGTGGCAGAAGGGGTCGCTGTTCTCTATCCCTGTGAATGCCTGGCACCGCATCGTCAATGCGAGTTCCTCGCCTGCCATCCTGATCGGCGGCACCACGGCGCCGAACCTGATGAACCTCATCAACAATACGGATGCGATCTTCAACTGCCCGTACCAGTTCAAGGACCGCTTTTCGGGCGCCGACGATTTCTACAAGTACAAGGACGACATCGAACCTGATCCGGTACGCGGGCTCGCCATGCGGCGCACCAACTTCGTGCCCGACGTGATCAATTGCGACCTGCCGCTCGACAACCGCCGCTCGGTCGGCTGGCGCCGCGTCGAGCCATTCATGACCGGCAACACGTTCTATCTGTGGATCGGCCAGCACGAAGTTGGCCGTTATTCCAAGGCGCACGCCCACACCTCGGCGGCCGTGCTCATCTGCCTGAAAGGTAATGGCTACACCTATACGTGGCCCGAGCGGAACGGCGTGACCCCCTGGCAGGATGGCAAGGCCCAAGAGGTCAAGCGCGTCGACTACGAGCCATTCGGCATGGTGTCGGCGGCCCCTGGCGGCGCGCGCTGGTTTCACCAGCATTTCAACGCGTCCAAAGAGGGCTTCCGGCTGACGGCGTGGTTCGGTCCGCACAATCCCGGCCGTGAGCCCGGCCCACCCGGCGAGAAACACACCGATTATACGGCCATGGATATTCCTGAAGGCGGGAGCGCGATCCCCTATTACATGGAGGATCCGTATTTGCGGGAGGAATACGCCGCCAAACTCAAGGCGGAGGGCGCGCCGAACCGGATGGAGCCCGACTTCTACAAGAAGGGCACAGTGGTTCCGAAATTCGTCGGAGCATAGGGCGCGGTTGGGCTGTAGGGTGGGTAAAGGCGCTTGCACAAACGCGCGACAAATTGCGCACTATCGTAGCGCCCACAGCCCGTCGGAGACGGGCGTAAACGCCCTGATGGCCCACGCGTCGACGCACGATAGAGTCCCCGGCCGTGTCGCGTGGGCAAAATCGCTCGGCGACCTCGCACAATTTCGAGAACTCGTGCTGCGATTTTGCCCACCCTACGACTCTAAATCAATGATCCGGATCAAGACATGAACGACGAAGCCGTTGGCGGACGCATTTTCTTCTCGAGCACCGGGCGGTCGCTGGTCGAGGAAGACGAGATCGTGGTGCTCAGCGTTGGTGTCGACATCGGGTCGTCGACATCGCACCTGGTGTTTTCGCGCATCGTGCTCGAACGCCTCGACAGCCGCTATGTCGTCACCACGCGCGAGACATTTTATCAGTCCGATATCCTGCTCACGCCCTATTCGAAAGCCGGCGACGAAACCATCGACGCCGACGCATTGGGCGCCTTCATCTCCCGACAATATCAGGACGCCAAGGTCGATCCCGACGAGATCGACACCGGCGCCCTGATACTCACCGGCGTTGCGGTGCGTCGCAGCAATGCGCGCAAGATCGGCGAATTGTTCGCCGCCCAGGCCGGCAAGATGGTCGCGGTCTCGGCCGGCGACAGCCTCGAAACCGTCATGGCGGCCTATGGTTCTGGCGCAGCCTCGCGCTCGATCCGCGACAAGGCCTGCATCATGAATGTGGATGTCGGCGGCGGCACATCGAAGATCGCGGTGTGCCGCGACGGCAAGGTGATCGACCTCACCGCGGTCGATGTCGGGGCGCGGCTCGTCTGCGCGGATGAATCCGGCACCATCGTGCGCGTCGAAGAGGCGGGACGGCGGTTTGCCGCCGAACTCGGCATCGACGTTTCAATCGGGGCGAAACTTGCGCCTGAGTCCGCCCGCATGCTCGCCGCCCTCATGGCAGACCGCCTGTTCGATGCAATGCGCGCCGGCGCCCCGAAGGCCGATGGCGCGGGGCTCTGCCGCCTTGACCCGCTCGCCTACAAGGACCGCGTCGACCAGATCACGTTTTCGGGCGGCGTGTCGGAATATATCTATGGCCGCGAAACAATTGCTTTTGGTGATCTAGGCCAGCAGCTTGCGCAGGAAATCCGCTCCCGCGTCGCGGGCTGGGGTCCGATTGTGGAGCAGTCCAGCGAGGGCATCCGGGCCACAGTCGTCGGCGCATCGCAATACACCACGCAGGTGAGCGGCAGCACCATCTACGTCTCCCCGCTCGAAGCCTTGCCGCTGCGCAACGTGCCGGTCATCGCGCCCACGATGCCGCTCGAAGACGAGGTCATCGATTCCGCGGCCGTCTCAGACGCCATCAAGGGCGTGCTCAAACGCCTCGATCTCGCTTCTGGCGACAGCCCGGTCGCGGTGTTTGTGCCATGGCGCGGGTCGGCGACGTTCCAGCGGCTCGATGCCTTCTGCAAGGGCGCGGTTGATGGGCTGATGGACGTGCTCAAGCGCGGCCATCCGCTGGTGCTGGCCGGCGACGGCGATGTCGGCGGCCTGCTCGGCATTCACCTGCACGAAGAGATGAAAATCAACAATTCAATCGTTTCCGTCGACGGCCTGGAACTCAAGGATTTTGATTACATCGACATCGGCACCATGCTGCCGACGTCGGGTGCTGTTCCGGTCGTGATCAAGTCGCTCATATTCCCGACCACTGCGGCGCTGGGCCAGGACTGGAAAGCCGCGCGTATCAGCGAGCCCGCCTCCGCGTGATGAATTTGGCAGACGGCCCGTAGGGCGCAATAGCCATAGCGCCTCTCCGTCCCAACCGTCATGGCACTGGCTCGCGTGGCGCTATGGCGTATTGCGCCGCGGGCTCGTGGGTGGGCGGCGCAATACGCTCCGGCGCGCACAAAGGCGCGCCGCCGCTAGCAATCAATCCAACGAGATACCTGCCGCCTTGATAGGAGGCCCCCACTTGGCGATCTCGCGCTCGACCAAGGTATGCAAATATGCAGGGGAGCGGCGGGGCGCGTCAACCAACGTTGTGCCGAGGTCGTGCATGCGATCCTGGACGGCCTTGCTGTCGATTGCTTCGCCAAGTGCAAGGTTGAGCTTCGTTACGATCGGAGCGGGCGTGCCTTTCGGCAGAAAAAGGCCGCTCCAGCTAATGGCTTCAAAATCGGGAAGGCCCTGTTCATGGGCCGTCGGTAGGTCAGGCATCAGGGGCGAACGTTCGCGTTGCAGCAACGCAATTGCTTTCACAGAGCCGCCTTGTATCTGCGGCACCGCGCCGGGAGCATTCGAACACATGTACTGGATCTGGCCCCCAATCATGTCGGACATCGCCGGTCCACCGCCACGATAAGGAATATGCGTTACGTTGATGCCGGACGCGGCGTTGAACAGGGCGCAGGCAAGATGGGTTGTCGAACCGACACCGGCCGAGCCATACTGAAATTTGTTACTGTTTGCCTTGACGTAAGCGACGAACTCCGGGAGCGTATTGGGCGGAAAATCCTTGCGCGCAATAAGCACCATGGGCTGCTCGGCGACCAGCCCGACTGGCGCGAAATCGGAAACCGGATTGTAGGGCAGTTTCTTGTAAAGCGCCGGGTTGTAGGCGTGGGTTCCAACCGTACCGAGCAGCATCGAGTAGCCGTCAGGCGCTGCTTGCGCCACGCGGCCGGTACCGACGATGCCGGCGGCGGCACCGACGTTCTCGACAAT
>DATGVJ010000456.1:0-5988 GCA_035300505.1 Xanthobacteraceae bacterium | reverse complement strand
GGTCTCTGGCTCGCTTACCGTTGCGTGGGCAGCGCCGGCATTGCATTCATACGCGAATGCTCACCGGCTTCCCGTTTCACCCCAGGGGCGCCTTTGCTCCCCAGGGACACCTGAGACAAATGAGACTCTACGCGGCCGTATTCAGACCTGCAAGTCGGCAGGCCCTCGACTGTCGGCCTGCGTCTGCGTCTTCGCGGGAACGGTTAGTCGTTCGGTTCCACGGGCGCAAGTGCCGTCGTGGCGCTCGCGGGCGTTACGACGCGCGCGTAAGCGGTGCGCAGCTCAGCTCTTTGAACACTTACTTGGGCAATAGAACCGACGCCGATGCAACATTGGCTGAACGGATGTACGCAACGATGGCCGCGTAGGTCGCATCACTGAGCGACCCGTGTGCCGTCGGCGCCAGCTCTGGAACCATTTGCTGCTGGGACCACGATGATTTGGCCGTAGGACCAGGGAAACTCCTTCGAGGAATACAGGTAACTCCCGGCCCTCTCGAAAGTTACCGTCTTGACCTGTGTCGGGACCAATGTCCCCGTGGTCCAAGAGCCATCTTGCCCAACAATCGTGTGCGGTAGATATCCATTATTGATGAACGTCACCGAGGAACCTGTGCGAACCCGGGCTCTGTAGGGATTGAAAGCGTACTCATTGAGACGGTAACGGCGGCCGCTCGCGGGAATTTGCTCAAGAGTAAGGGTCTCGATTTGGTTCGTGTCCTCGATCGGGCCTTTGACGTCTTCTCGCGGCGGAGGCGGAATGGGTGCTGCTTGCGGCAGTCTACCGCCTAACGTAAATGCCCAGACTTTAGATCCGGCAATGAAGGCGACGTATTGCTTACCGTCAACGGCATAGCTCATGGGCGATGCATCGCCAACCGCAAAATCAGTTTGAAATCGCCACAGTGTTTCGCCAGTCGTGGCGCTGTATGCTTGCAGCGTGCCATCGCCTCCCTGGTGAAAGACTAGACCGCCCCCAGTACTGAGTGCGCCGCCGTTACTCTTCAAGCCGGAATCATCGTACGAGGGGAGTTCCTTTTTCCACACCACCTTGCCCGTGCGGCTATCGAGGGCCGCTACCACGACCGTCGGCGGTGGAAAGTTCGGGACACGATAGCCGCCGCCGGTGATATCGAAGACATACGGGTCATCGGCGGTTCCCAGCTGCATCAGGGAGTCGGTCCCTTGAGCATAGAGGTAACCGGTCTTGGGGCTGAACGACATCGGCGCGATACGAACACTTGCAAATTGCGCCAGCCGATTGGGCACATCGTGAGACGGTGGGTCGTAGACGCAGCCAAGAAGAAAACCTGCCGGAACTTTGTTCTTCCAGCTATCGCACGGAGGTAGGATTGATTCGGCACCGCGTGGAAATGGCTGCGTCGGTGCAGTGAAAAGAACCGGATTTTGAGGAACCGAGCGCTCTTCGATCGGGGTCAGTGGTTCGCCCGTCGAACGATCGTACACGAACAGATAGCCGTCTCCGCGCATCACCGCCACGGCTTTTCGCGCCCTGCCGCCGGTCTTTGCATCAAACAGCACTGGAGACACGGACAGATCTGATTCCCATATGTCGTGGTGCACGAGCTGACGGTACCAGCGAAGCTGCCCGGTAATCATCTGTAAGGCGATGAGGGACACGCTATAGAGATTGTCACCGGGGCGTACCTTGCCCCCTGTCGCAGGCCCAGGATTGCCGGTTACAAAATAGACCAGCCCGAGGGCGGGATCGGCGGCCCCCGCCGCCCAGGGGTTCCCCCCGCCGGAGCGCCAGATTTCGCTGCGCGGCGGCCAAGTCTCATGCCCCGGCTCACCCGGTCCCGGAACCGTCGGTGTTCGCCACAATACCCGCCCGGATCTCGCATCCACAGCTACCACTTGACCCCGGGAATGCTCGATACCCAGGCCGAAGTACAGCACCCCATCAACGTAGAGCGGCGGACACGTGACCCCTCTTGCAATCGGCAGAGGGTCCTCGCTGACCGATTCGTCCCAGGCTACCTGCCCGGTCTTCTCGTGCAATGCAATGACATGACCATTCACAAGTCCGGCAAAGACGAGCCCTACACCAAAACCGAGTCCCCAGGAACGAGAAATCGCAAGCCCCGATGTCTGCGCAGAGACGGGATCGCTGAAGCCCTGCTGGTTCGCAAGTCTCTGGGATTCCGTTTTATGCACCCAGCGAACGCTCCCGCTGCGCGCGTCGAGTGCGTAAACACGTGCGCCTGCAGCGAAGAACATCAGGCTGTCATGCACGATCGGTGTCATACGCGATGTGGCACCGTCCGCAAACGGTTCTGATACCCACACGGCGCCCAGTTTCGCGATGGTTTTGAGACTTATCTGACCGAGGGGTACGTACCGGTTGTTCGCAACATCACCATGAATTGAGACCCAATCATGGCCCGTTGCTCTCGACAGCAGAAGTACTACACACGCCGTGAGAACAACGGTTGCGCGTACTGACCTGGCTTGACACGGCGCGGCGATCGGATTGCAGCACTTGATCCTTCTGGCCAGCGTACCTCTGCGCAGTCTCGCGTGCAGGGACCGTCCTTTGTTCGTCATTACGCATGACTCAATAGTCTGACGGTCTGTCGCCCGAAAAGCGGATCACCGTTGCTCCCGTCACCGGGCCAATGGTCGCCTTGTCACTTACGTACAGCCGCACCTCGCGCTCGAAGCGCAGGGGTCCCTGAATGGCGGCAGCCGGTCCGATCACGATACGGGGCCTGCGGGTATCCCAGTTGAACCAGCCGGAGGACTTCTCCACAACAATGCCACCTTCGACACGCGAGCTGCCGGTGACATCAATGTCTCCCCCGACGGTCCGCAGCCCACCTGCTACGTGAGCGGCTGCCAGGACGATATGGCCGTTAACGTTCTCGACCCGTCCTCCAACGTCCGCGTCGTCCTGCAGATGCATCGCGCCGTTCACAGTCGTGACAGCCCGGGCAACGTGTGCTCCAGCGCCTAGCGTGACCTCGCCGTTGATCGTCGACAGCGAGTCGGCGGTCGCATGCGCACCCATATCGACCGCGCCGTTCACAGTGCCGGCGGCACCGACGGTCGCGTTGTCATCAATATGTATGGACCCGTTCACCGTCCCTACGTCGCCGCTGTGAGTGCCTGCGGGCACGTGGATTGAGCCATTGACTGTGCCCGCGCCGGCCTGCGTCGCGGTCACGTCGCCGTTCACGTGGCCGTTCAGGTCGCAACCGATCAGCGCTCCCGTCAGTACGACGAGCGCCGTCAGATGGTAGTAGTGCTGCATGTCGCCTCCCTCCGTGCGAGCGGGGATTGTACGAAGACAACAACCTCGGCGTCAGCGAGCAACGCGCGGCGGCATAGGCTTCGCTCTGGCCAGAGCTGCCACGGCGATCGCGGGCAGAGACACTACTTGGCCTTGAAAGATGCAGCAAGCAGCCGTAAGTGGCGCATGCGCTCATCCGTCGAAGGATGGCTCAACAGATACCCTTCCATCGAGGACCCGGAATGGGGTTCAGCCAATTTCTTGAGGGCACCAGCGAGTAATGCCGGCGACATCCCGTTGTGCAGCAGTAGCGCCGCCCCATAGTCATCAGCCTGTCGTTCAAGGGCTTGCGAATACCTTGCTTGCACCACGGCTGCCGGTGCAACCGCAAGCAGATGGCTGATATCGCCGATGTAAAGTGTCCAGAACGCTCCTACGGCGGAGCTCTGCAGAAGCAGCTGCAAGGCGTGACGTCCGTGCGCATGACCCAACTCGTGGGCCAGTACCGCCAGAGTCTGCTGATCGTCACCGATTGACGTGATCAGATCGTCAAGCACAATAATCGTTCCGTCGGGCAGAGTGAAAGCATTGGCTCCCAGTTGGGGCGAACCCCGAAACAACAACGTTGAATCCGAAGTGCCGCCCTCCGGCAGACGCAATCCATGGAATTCGGCACTCAGCGCCTGCTGGCGTTCCTCGGCGATCTTGCTCGGCAGGAGAATTCCGCCGTCCAATATTTTCAGCGTCTGCACGGATAACGCTTTGCCTATTGCCGGCGGCAGGCGATGCGCGCCCTCCGCAGCCGCCCATGGCAGGCCCCATTTGTACGCTACGACTGCGAGCACCACACACACAACGATCGAAAACAGGACCCATTGCAGATGACGCTGCATGCGATCGACCCACCCATCGCGATGTGCCGTCAACGACAACAAGATATCAAGCGCATCCAGGTCACGTACTTCGCAAAATGTGCCGTCCTTCAAGCGCAGCCGGCGCGGGGCCCGTCCAAGTCGTTCATCCACTCTTACAGTGGCAAAAGGGACGCGGAAATCGATGTCCTCGCCCGTAACGACGAGATCTTCGCCGACCACTGACAAAGTGACGACGCGAATGCGCGTTGAGCGTCCGTCGAAATAGTCCGCGCGAAGCAAATTCAGCCCATCCCGGGCCTACAAAGAGATGTCGAAATCGAACGCAGTCGCCGCTTCCTCGCCGACCGCACCGATGGTTTCGGGTTCCGTCTCCACGAATTCCTGTAGATCGCTCGCCGGCAATACTCGCGCGGACTCCAACTGAAACTTCGCGAGACGCACTTTGGTCCACGGAATGAACAATCCCAGGGTCAGCATCACGAGCAGAAGGTTGCTCAAGGTGATCCAAATCAGGACAAATGGCGACATGCTGCACTCAATGCGATGTTCGCCGAGACGTGTGTTGTTCCAGATCAGGTTGGTAATGAGCGCATGAAATGCCGGCCCAATCGAAACCCCCATCAAGAGCAGTCCGCCATAGAGAATGACCAGAGCCCTGAATACAGCGTGCGGATTAGGGTGCATGCCGTGCTTCTGTGCTTGAGACAACGCAGTTAATGCACCGCCGATTCCACTAACACTGATCACGATTGCGAAGACCACGATGGCTGCCAGTAACAGCAGATAGATCAAATAGAACTGGCCGGCTCGAGCGTGAAAGGAGCACCGAGTGCGTCCGAACCAACTGTTGTCGTGCTGATAGGCCTTCAGCCGCTGATGCATAAAGGGCGCCATGACATAAAGCGTGATCAGGGTCAGAAACCCGTTCAGCAGGAAAACACGATAGGCGCCGGCTACGGTGCCGCGAAAGTGAAAACGCGTGCCACGCCAACTCGTATTGTAGAGCCGAAACCGGAATGAATTGCGTAGCAGCCACGGCATGACGACTGCAAGGCCAGCTACAGTGACAAACGTTAACGGCGAATGCAGGCGCACCGACAAGTTGTAGGCAATCAGCATGCCCAGCGCTATCACGCGTCCGATCAAGATCCTGATCGGACTGCCGTGAAAATCGAAGCTCGACCCGGCCACCTCGGTGTGCCGATAAAAGTACTGCAGTCGCCGCACCTTGGCCCACGGCGAATAGATGCCCAAGGTGACGATCGTCAACAATAAATTGACGATCCAGACGCCGAAATATTCGCCGCCGCGACCGGTGAAATGCAATTGTTCCGCCGCACGGGCCGAAGAAGCCTGCGACGGTGATTCACTTCCCGAAATCTTTTCCATGGACCCAACTCCCTTTGATTTTTATAGGTGTTGCGAAAAAGGCTACCACAGTGCGGTGTGTGTGAGTCTTCGATAGCTGCCGTTCGCCAAAGGCCCGTTTTGGTCCGCGAGCAGCCACTATTGGCACACTTACTGCCACTACGTCCGGCGATGCGGCTCCGCTAAGTGTTTGAGTTGTCTGGTGTTCTCCGGTGTTGGTTTGTGACCTAACTCGATTTGTAAACCGTTGGTCGGGAGTTCATATCTCTCAGCCGGCAAATTTCGCAACGGTATCCGGTTTTTAAAAACCGAGGGTCCGGAGTACTCTTTCGCGCCATGACCAACGAATCGTCCGCGTCGGCTTCCGACGATGTCGGCTTCGAGCTCTACGACCTGAGGGTGGAGGTCGTCGGTCCGGCGGATCGGCCGATCTACTGCGGTGCGCGCCTGGGTGACTACTTCGAGCTCCATGGCGAAATGCTCAAGCTCCCTC
>DATGVJ010000455.1:0-8574 GCA_035300505.1 Xanthobacteraceae bacterium | reverse complement strand
CGAATGCACCCAGCCCTGCATGCGGGATTTTGCGTTCTCGATGTCCTGCTTGGAGAAAAAATCCTCCGGCTTAACGCGGTCGACCGGATAGACCGGCCGCAGGAAGTCCTTCTCGTAGCCGAACGGCACCGTCGCATCGATGCCCATGCCGCCCTCGAACTGGGTGTTCGAGGCCGTCCATTGCTTGTCACCCGCGGTCATGCGCTCGGCCGGCATGAAGGTCTGGCCGCGGCCGCCGGGGATCGGATTGAGAATGTCGGTGCGCGGATTGACCCGCGTGGTGAGGCACCACATGATATCGTCCATCGAATAGGGATCGACATCCTCCGACACCGCGATGGCGAGCCGCATGCCTTGCGAACAGGACAGCGCGGCGCCGAGAAAATTGCGCTGCCAGCCCTCGTCGATCTGGTGGCGCTTCTTCACCTGGATGATGGCGCCGCCCCAGTCGGTCATGCAGTAGGGGATCACCACGTTCTGCACGATGCCGGGCTGCAGCCGCTCGCAGAGTTAAAAGAGCGCCGCCTCGCGCACCGACGTATCGATATTGTGGTCGTCGAGCGTGTGTACGCCGAGGCAGAAGATGATCGGCTTGGTCTTGGGATCGCGCATGGTGACGGCGGTGACGTGGAAGGTCGGCGCCTTGTAGGCCTTGCCCATGTAGCCGGCCCATTCAGGGTGGAAATGGAAACGTCCCTGGACACCGGCTTCTTCGGACTCCTTGGTCTCGAAGCGGCGGTCGCGCGGATGCACATAGCCTTCGAGCACCAGTTCGGCATCTGCAAGCGTATAGGCGTCGATGGTTTGGCACTTCACCATACGGATCGGCGAACCCTGCACCGCACCCGCGATGCCGATTTCGTCGCAGCCCATGGGGAGCACCGCATAATCGAAACCCGCGCCCGCCATCAGGGTACAGGCCGGCGGCACGCCGAAGCACATCGTGAGGGGGATCGGTTCGTCGGCTTTGTAATACTTGTTCGCGACCTGCCACATATGCGAGCCGGGCGAAATCTGGAACGTGCCGACATTGCCCCAGCGGAAGTTCATGCGGTTGTAGCCCAGATCAGTACCGCCGTCGAACTGCTCAGGGCTGACGCAGCGGATCCCGGAGCCCACCGTCAATTCAGGCTCATAGGTCGTATGCCGGATCGGCACCACCCATTCGTTGACGTCCTGCGGATTCCTGATGACGTGTTCCTGGACCGGCGCATCCTTCTGATCAATGATCTCGGGTTTGAGCGGCTTGCGCAGCGCTTGCGCGAGCTTGCGCACGCGCTCGGCGTCGTTCTTCCAGCCGAACATCTTGTTGATGACATTCATGTCACCGAACAGATTGGTGATGACGCGATGATTGGGCTTGCCCTTGACGTTGTGGAACATCACCGGGCAGCCGCCGTCGAGATGCTTCTGCAGGCCCGTGATTTCGAGATCAGGATCGACCGGCTTGTCGGTCTCGATCAAGTCGCCTTGCGACTTGAGCCAGGCAAGTGCGCTGCGCAAGTCGCGCGCATGCGGCGTCGCTTCGCCACCCGTGGTGCCTGGCGTTTTTGCGGGTTTGCCGCCCTTGGCTTTATCATTGGCGAGATGCTTTTGCATGAGGCCTCCGTAGCGTCAGGTTAAATTCGTAGGATGGGTAGAGCAAAAAAAGTGCGTTCTTTCTTAACGCACTTTTTTTTGCGAAACCCATCATTGATCGCACCACCGGATGGAATGATGGGTTTCGCCAAAACGCGTGAAGAACGCGTTTTGCCACTACCCATCCTTCAGGCTCAGGTCGCAGGTCGGATCAAGTAATGCGCCTGAGCCGAATTGTCCGATTGCATAGATTTCTAAGTATTATTACCCTTGCGTTTCCGGCATTGTCAACGCAAGCCTTGTCAATGCCAAGCCTTGCCAATGTCAAGTCCGCAGCGCACGCGAGAGACCCATGGCGCCAGGTATCAAGAAACAAACGACGGCCAGGAAAGGCGCCGGCGAGGCGCGACAAGGCACCAATGGATCGCGCTTCGAATTCCCACCCGCGGAAAGCAGCGGCTACCTCGTGCGTGACGCGCATCGCGCCCTGCAATGGCTGCTCGGCAAGCGCATTGCCGACTACGGCATCACGCGCGGCCAATGGTATTTCCTGCGCGCGCTGTGGGGCGAAGACGGCTTGTCGCAACGCGCGTTGAGCGCGCGCGTCGGCATGATGGAACCCACCACCGTGATTGCATTGCGCAGCATGGAGAAGGCCGGCCTCATTCGCCGCGTTCGCAGCGCCGAAGACAAGCGCAAGGCGGAAGTCTGGTTGACGCCCAAGGCCAAACGCATGCGCGGGGAATTGCTTAAAGTGGCGCGCAGCGTCACGGTTGAGGCCGAGGTCGGTATTGCCCCTGACGACATCCGCGTGGCCCAGCGGGTTCTCGCGCAGATGACGGCGAATTTGGATCGGATCAAGCGGTAACCTTCACTCCCCCTTGATCCCAACCGCCTGCACCACCTTGGCGACGCGCTCGGTCTGGCCTTGCAGGGCGCGCGCGAAATCCTCCGGTCCGCCACCTGCGGGGTCCACGCCGACGACCGCCAGCGCCTTGATCACTTCGGGCTCCTTGAGGACCGCGATCGCTTCGGCGGCGATCTTTTGCATGATCGCAGGTGGCAGGCCTACACGCGCATAGATGCCCACGATAGATGCGAAGTTGAAGCCGGGAATGAATTCCGAAAGTGCCGGCAGGTTAGGCGCCTGTGCGGAGCGCCCGACGCCATTCGAGGCCAGCAGCTTCACCCGATCGGTTCCTGCCGCGCCGCTGAGCGAGGGCAAAGCCGAGAACAGGGTTTCGACGTGGCCTCCGAGCAGGGCCGGCACCGATTCACCCGTGCCTTTGTAAGGGACATGGGTGATGTCGAGTTGCAGGGCGTGCTTCAATCCTTCCATCGAAATATGGTGGATGCTGCCGACACCGGATGATCCATAATTGAGCTGGCCGGGCCGCGCCTTCACGTAATCGACGAACTCCTTCACGTTCGACACCGGCACCTTGGGGTGCACAGCGAGAAACAGTGGCGCCGTCGCCAGGAACGCGACCGGCGCGACGTTTTTGGGCTCGTAAGGCAGCTTCCCGTAGAGCTGGGGATTGATCGACAGGATCGCCCCGTCAGTCACCACGAAGGTCTGGCCGTCGGCGGGCGCGCTCGTGAGCGCACTCACCGCGATACCGCCGTTGGCCCCGGAGCGGTTCTCGACAGCGATGGCCTGCCCCATGCGCTCCTGCATCCGCCGCGCGACGATGCGCGCGACCGTATCCGGCAAACCACCCGCCGGATGCGTGACCAGAAATTTGATGACCTGCCCCGAAGCCGGCACTTGGTTGGGCGATTGCGCCACCACCATCCCGGGAGCCAGCGTGCCGACCCCCAGGGCAACAGCAATCAGAACCTTACGAAGTGGCTGGCGCATCATCGGCGATCTCCATGTCCAAACGATCCAAGTAAACGTATCCAAATCATCAGATCCACGCCATTTCGTCGCGCGCCTCAATATGTGTGTAAATATCGAGTATACAGACTTCCGGCACAAGCTGCATAAGAGCCCCCCTCCTCGGTCATAAGACCAGCAGGACCCAAGACCAGCAGGACCCAAGACGAGATCCGCGCATGAAAGATAGCCTTCGGCCCGGCCTGACCTCGACCAAGCGCATCACGGTCGACCGCGACCGCACGATCAGTTTCATGGGCGAGGAGGCCCGCGTCTATGCGACGCCACGCCTCGTCAGCGACATGGAATTTACCTGCCGCAATCTCATGCTCGAACATTGCGACGTGGCTGAGGATTCCGTTGGCGCCGAGATCGCGCTCAAGCATATGGCGGCGACGCTCGAAGGCAGCGCGGTGGAAATCACCGTGCGGATCGTTGCCGTCGAGGGCCGCAAAGTCGTATTCGACGTTGAAGCCAAGGATGAAATCGAAGCCATCAGCGCCGGCACCCACACGCGGTTTGTCGTCGACCTCGCACGGCGGATCGAGCGTCTGCGTGCCAAAGCCGCCAAGCTCGCGGCAGCCAAGGCTGCGGCAGCCGAAGCTGCGGCTGCGAAGTCTTGAGCCCAGTCCCGAACCCCAGCCAAACAAAGCCGATGGCCGAAGAAAAATTGATCCTGGTTGATGAAGGCAACCGCGCCATCGGGGCGGATGGCAAGATGGCCGTCCACCGTGCCGGCGCGCTCCACCGCGCCTTCTCGATCTTCATCATCGATAAGCGCGGACGAATTCTCTTACAGCAGCGTGCCGCGCAAAAATACCATTCAGGCGAGTTGTGGGCGAACTCCTGCTGTGGCCATCCGCGTCCGGGGGAGCGTACCGTGTCGGCAGCGCGCCGGCGCCTCAATGAGGAGCTTGGGCTTTCGCTTCCGCTCACATTTGGTTTCTTCGCCCGCTACCAGGGCGAACTTGGCCGCGGCATGACGGAAAACGAATTCGTCTACGTCTATTTCGGCATGCTGCGCGGCGATCCAAAACCTGACCCGGCCGAAGTCGAGGCAATCGAATTTGCGAGTGTGACCGAAATCAACCGGCGCATTGGCAGGTCGCCTGACATGTTTGCCTATTGGCTCCAGCACTACTTCCACAATCACCTGCGCGAAATAACGCGCTGCGCCACCGAAATGGCTCAAGCTTCTTCGCGACGATGATGAGAGGCCGTAACTCAGTATATTTTCGGCAGAACTTCGAACACTTCAGGAGACCCAATGAACTGCCGCATCTTGTCCGCCACGATGCTGATCGGCGCATTGATGGTGTATCCCGCGCATTGCCAAAATCTCGTGACACTTCGCTACGGACAAAACGCGGCGGGCACAGGCGGGCTCTCCTCGCTGCCGCTCAATGTCGCGTTGCGTAAGGATTATTTCCGCCGCGAAGGCATCGATCTTGTCGTAGTTCCGATCCCGGGCGGCACCGACCGCATCGTGGCCGCGCTCGATAAAGGCGAGATCGATGCCGGCAAGAATGCGACGCCCTATACGATCCAGGCCGTGCTCAAAGGTTCCGATGCGGTCGCCTTCATGAGCCAGACGGCCAATCCGGTGTACAGCCTGATCGTGCGCCGCGAAATCCGGAGCTTCAATGACATCAAGGGCAAGACGCTCGGCCTCTCCACGCCCGGCGACACGATCACGCTGTCGACCGTGCGGCTCTTGACCGCCAATGGACTGAAAATCACCGACTACACCGCCAAACCCGTGGTCGGCACGCCGGCGCGTTTCGATTGTCTCAAGTCCGGAGAATGCGCCGCAGTGCCGATGGGACAGCCCGAAGACCTCGGCGCCATAGCCCAGGGATTTCCGCGCCTGGCTTTCACCAATGAAGCGGTCGCCGACCTGATATTCAACGTCGACATGGCGCGGCGCGCCTGGGCGGCGCAGAACAAAGACACAATGGTAAGGTTCGTGCGCGCCATGTCGGCAACCTACGCGTACATGAACAACCCGAATAATCGCGGCGAGATTGTCGGCATCGTGCGCGATACCGGAAAGCTCTCCGACGCGGTCGCCCAGCAGATCTTTGCGCCCTACCTGGAAATTGGAAAAAACGTTTTGCCGCGCAAGGGCGAGATCGACAGTGGTGCCTTCAACCGCGTGCTGGCACTCATGGGCGAAGTCGGCGCCATTCCAAAACCCGTGCCGCCGGCAGAACGATTCATCGACCTGCAATACCTGAAGGCGGCTGGGATTGAGTAGGCGGGCATGGCCTGCGAAACGTCATCGGAATTCGTAGGGGCGGACCATAGCTCGTCCATAACCCCAGGGTAGTCCGGTTACCCTTCGATAGCGGCCCTCTCGATCAATCCCGGGATCGACGCGATGGACCAAGAGCGGTCGTGTGAGTGAATGGGACGAATGGCGCCACATCGCTCCCTCTCCCCATCGCCCTTGCGGTGGGGAGAGGGCGGGGTGAGGGGCAGCCACGAGCACAGTCGGAACTTGGAGCCAAAGCTTCCGAGATAAATGTGAGTAACGCGGCCCAGCCCAGAGTTTCAAATAATCTGCGCGTTGCGCGTCATATGTCTCTTTTATTTTGGATGTGGATGGACTCTTCTTGGCAGCACCGAGCAAGTGGCTGCCCCTCACCCTAACCCTCTCCCCATCGCGAAGAGCGATGGGGAGAGGGAACGCGCCCGTAGCAAATTCAGATGCTCGCCCGAACGGCAGCTCCAGCTCATTTGCGTCGATATTGTCATATCCGAGCTCTCGTCCGCTATCCACAACACCGGACATTGCCACGTCCTACCGAGACCCGTCTGCCCGACGGAGCGATGGCAAGACAAAAGCCGCGAGGTGCGGCACGGTCGAACGGTAGAAGCAAACAAGTGGATCAGACACTTAGGGCGCACCCCATGCGGTCTTAGGTTCCAGTGAGCGAGCGCGTGCCTATTGCGACCAAGGTGGCGCCTTATATGAAATCACCCTCCCCGATCGGGGAGGGTGAAAGCGGTCCGCGTTGTAAAGATCAGCTACTTGGTCCAGCGCGCTACCGCCATCTTGCCGGTCCAGCTGGCAAAAACATTGCCGGCATCGTCGAAGCCGACGCCTTCGGGCGCATCGGTTATCGGAATAAAGGCCGCCACCTTGCCGTCCTTGGCGCTGCCGATGCGGATACCGGTCTTGAAGCCAGGATTGCGGGCCTCGTTCGACTGATCGTCCGCCACGTGAAGCACGTCGTTCTTGTCGATGGCGACGTCGCTCGGCCGGCCGAACTGCTTCCATTCAGCGACGAACTTTCCGTTCGAATCGAGGACCTGGACGCGGCTGTTGCCACGGTCGGCCACGAAGATCCGCCCTTGGGAATCCATTGCGATTCCGTGCAACTGGTCGAACTCGCCCTGACCCTTGCCGTGCTTGCCCCAAGTTGCGATCTGCTTGCCGGTCTTGTCGAACTTGACGATGCGGTCATTGGTGTTGTTGCCATGGCCGTCACCGACAATGATGTCGCCATTGGGCGCAACCACGACGCTGCTTGCGCCCCTGAAGTAGCCTTCGGCGTTGCCGGGCATGCCGGGCTTGCCGAGCGTCATCAGCACTTGGCCGGTGGGGCTGAACTTGACCACGATGCCGCCTTTGCCGTTCAGGATCCCATTGTCGGCCGCCCAAACATTACCTTCGTTGTCGACATAGAAGCCGTGCGGCCCGACGAACATGTTGGCGCCGAAGGCCCGCACGAACTTGCCGTTCGAATCGAATTTCATGATGGGCGCGAGAGTGGAATTGGCGCAGGAGTTCCCGGAACAACGGTCGAACACCCACATGCTCTTGCCGTCGCTATGGTCGACCTGGACCTTGATGGCCTGGCCAAGCTTGCGGCCCTCGGGGAGCTGCAGCCAGTTGTCCTGCATCTTGTACGGATTAGGCGCCGCATTGGGATCGTTGGCCTGGCTATAGCCGCGGTCTCCGGAGACCGCCCACAGCGCGGCAACGGCGACACCAACCATCAATGCCATTCTGGTAACATGTCTCATCGTGCTTCTCCCTTGCAAGATTGAATTGTGGCCCAGTGGCATCCCGGCTTTGGCCGCACCATCTCCCTCCCTGGCTTGCCGGGAAGGACATGGAGCGCGGCGGCCCCGCTTGTGCGGTGTTGGCGCAAGCCGATTTGGCACCTTCAAGCCAACGCGAATTATATCGGCTGGAAGGACATCGGGGAAGCGGGTGTCCGGGCTTGGTCTCGAAGGATCGGAGCGATGCCGACAAAGTGATCTTTGACTTGACCAGCACGCCCGAGTTTCCTGTTCACGCCAACGGCGTGCAGCCTTCGGGTGGTATCGGGCCCCAACGGAGGTCGATTGTGACAGAGGTAGCCGACGTCACTTCGCGGATAGACTGCTTAAGAAACGGAGTCGCTCAACTGCCGCGCCGAGATGTGAATGAAGTCGAAGGAACCTGCGTGCTTGTAGGCCAATGAGGCCAGCAGTAAAGTAACTCATCCAACCGAGGAGGTGCTTATGTTTATTATCCGTATGCATCCTGCGCGTCGGTTCTCGTCCAGGACAATCGCATTTGCCTTTGCCACCGCGGCATTGGTGTCGCAGGCGATGGCCGCGGACAGCGGTTCTGCCATTCCGGATATGTCCGGCCAGTGGGGCCGGGATATGCTGTTCTTCGAACCGCCGCCTTCAGGCCCGGGTCCCATCGTCAACTCGGTCCGCAAGGCCGATGGCACCATGGTCCCGCGCAACGCTTGTTGTGGAATTGTAAATCCGTGGGCCGGTGACCCCGCCAACCCGATCCTCAAACCGGAGGCCGCCGAAGCTGTCAGGACGTTTGCCACGTCGGCCTTGAGCGGCACGGTGGCGCCGGAGTTGCATAATACGTGCCGGTCCGAGCCCCCGCCTTTTGTCATGTCGCTGCATTTCGGCGTGATGATCGTGCCGGCGAAAGACCAGGTCACGTTGATTTACCTGCTCCAGAACTCGGTGCGCCGCATACCCCTGGGCGTGCCTCATCCCGCGAAGCTGACACCGAACTGGCAGGGCCATTCGGTCGGCCGGTACGAGGGCGACACGCTGGTGATCGATACGGTCGGAATCAAGGTCGCACCGATTTC
>DATGVJ010000454.1:0-7714 GCA_035300505.1 Xanthobacteraceae bacterium | reverse complement strand
AGCCGCCGGCGGCGGCCTGATGCTTGGCTTCCACATGCCCGTCGCGTTGGCCGCGACGATCGGTCCGCGCCCGCAGTCGACGACGACCGCGGTCGGTACCGAGATCAACGCCTGGGTCGTGATCGACAAGGACAGCACGGTCACGCTGCGCATCCCGCATACCGAGATGGGTCAGGGCGGCATCACCTCGGTCACGATGTTGATTGCCGAGGAGTTGAACGTCGACTGGTCGAAGATCAAGACCGAATTCGCCGACGCCAACCGCCATCTGCGCAACAACAAAGAATACAAGGTCATGAGTACGCATGGATCGCAGCTCGTGCGTTTCCAGCATCCTCACCTGATGGGCGCTGGCGCATCCGCGCGCGAGCGCCTCAAGCAGGCCGCCGCCGAGGCTTGGGGAGTTGAGCGTTCTGCAATCGAAGCAAGGCTCGGTGTGCTCACCTCGGGCAACCGCACGGCCACCTATGGCGAGTTCTCGGAGGCCGCAGCCAAGGTCACACTCGACAAGGAACCGGAGATCCAGAAGGATCCGGCCAAGTGGTGGCTGCTCGGCAAGCCGCGGCAACGCCTCGACATTCCCAACAAGGTCAACGGCAGCGCGCAATACGCCATCGACACGCGCGTGCCCGGCATGGTCTACGCCGCCGTGAAAGCGAGTCCGGTGCCTTGGGGTACGCTCAAGAGCTACAACTTCGATGCGATCAAGGACCGTCCAGGCGTCATTGCGGTGGTGCCGCTCAAGGCGGTTCCGGGCAAGCGCGAACAGCCGGATCTGCAGGACGCCGTCGCGGTTGTGGCGGACAGCTGGTACCGCGCGAAAACGGCGCTCGAGCTGCTTCCCGTCGAATGGGAATTCGGCGACAGCGCCAATGCCAGTTCAGCCGGCTATTTTGCGGAAGGCCACAAGCTGATGGAGCAAAAGGGGCTCATCAGCGGCAAGGAAGACCCGATGGCGGCCGAGATCGTGGCGACCGCCGCTAAGCGCGTGACGGCATCGTACGAGCGTCCATTCGAGACGCATGCCCGTATGGAGCCGATCAACGCGACCGTGCATGTGCAGCCCGATCGCGTCGACGTGTGGTCGCCGACGCAGGATCAGTCAGCGGCGATCACCTTGGTCGCCAGCCAGCTCGGCGTCGACCCGAAGATCGTCTATGCCCACACCATGTTCCTAGGCGGCGGGTTCGGCGGCAATGGCGGCGGCGGTACGGGGGTCACGCGCCAGGCGGCTGAAATTTCCAAACGCGTCGGCAGGCCTGTGAAGGTGATCTGGCCACGTGAAGAGGACTTGGCCCAGGACAAGCAGCGTCCACTCGCTGTCGCCAAACTGACCGCGGCCATTGGTGATGACGGGCTGCCCACTGCGCTGTTGACGCGCGCGGCGTGGTTCTCCCTGGATGGCATGAACCAGATCGGCGGCGCCACCGCGGACTACGGCATCTACAGCATGCCGTACATCATTCCGCATCGTCAGCACGAGCGGCACAATGCCAAGACTCACGTTCCGAGTTCGACGCACCGCGCTCCCGGCGCCAACCAACTTGGTTTCATGGCCGAGAGCTTCGTCGATGAGATGGCTATCGCCGGCGGATGGAATCCGCTCGATTGGCGCATCAAGATGACCGAAGGGAAACCGGACTGGCAGCTCGTGCTCAAGACACTCAAGGAGAAGTCTGGTTTCCGGACCGACCTTCCGCGCGGCGAAGGCATGGGAGTGGCGGCCGTCGAATCGCACGGCACCATCGCGGCGGCGTGCGCCACGGTCACAGTCAGCCGTCGTGGCCGGCTCGAAATCGAGAAGCTCCTAGTGGTGTTGGACGCCGGTCGTGTCATCAACCCACATACCGCAACCGAGCAGTGCGAAGGGGCGGTATGTTGGGAACTCTCGCATGCCTGGACCGGCGGCCTGGAGCTCGAAAACGGGCGTTTCGTCAACACCAATTTTGACACTTACAACCTGCTCCGGATCCACCAGATTCCGAAGGTAGAGACAATCTTCGCATCGTCCGGCGGCACTAAATGGGGCGGTCTCGGGGAGCCTGCCGGCCCGCCGGCGCCGCCTGCCGTTGCCAATGCGATCTTCTACGCGACCGGCAAGCGCATCCGCGCGACGCCCTTCCGTAGCCAGGATCTGACGTGGCAAGACGTGGCGTGATCCGGAATGTGAATTAGTATCGTCGTATCGCGACGGTATCATGCGGCCGGAGTCGTTATGGCTCCGGCCGTTGGCGTTGTTCGTGCTCAATCTTCGGGCATTTTTCTCGCATCACGAACCGTAGTCTGGGTAGAGCGACAACGCGTCCTTCACGCGTTGTCGCGAAACCCATCATCTTACCGCGCGCCCGAATGATGGGTTTCGGAAAAGCGCGTAAAGAAAGAACGCGCCTTTCCTCTACCCATCCTACGATCCTTGAGTTAGCGCCAATAGGTAACAGTCCACCCATCAGAAATTGCAGCTACTTCATTGCGGCCCTCCTGCATCGAAAAATCGGAACCCTAGCGGCGTTGCGGCGTTGCTGTGACCAGGAGGGCCACTTCATGATCATCAACAAGTCTACCTGGGCACCGATGGCGGTGCTGCTGATAACTGCGATCTCATTGCCGGCGTTAGGAATGCAAGACCAGGCCCGCGCGGATCAGAGCACCGCGGTGATGCTGATATTACGGGGCATTGCGAATTCGGAAAATCCACGCGGGCAACTCGATGACGGGGCAGCCTTGGAATTTGCTCGGCGTCTCGGGTTCCGGGGCGAAGTGCTTGATGTCGCCGGTGAGACACGCGCCCGCAGCCCGCAAGTCGGGATGGCTCTGGACCGCATTCACCAAGATGAAAAAGTCGCGGCCATCTACGGTTTTTCGGCCGGCGGCTACAACGTTCGGCGGATCTGGAAGGAACTGACCGCCGAGGAACGCGAGCGCATCGGAAAGGTGATTGTGGTTGGATCGCCGGGGGTCGCCAGGACTGACTTCCCAGGAAAGGCTGAGGTTGTGATCAAGGACGATCCTCCGGCAGGACACCTCGCTGGTCCCAAGATACTTCTCGAATCGCTGGACGGAGAACCGGCTGCTCCGCGCGACGCCGCAAAGCTTACGACGCTTGCTCCTGCGTCATCCGCAATGAGTTCCGCAGGAGGAACTCCAGCGGTTCGCGCCACCTTAAGCTATGGCAGTGTGGGGGGCTCCAGAAATCGTACGAGCCGTGACGTCATTGCAAGACAGGCGAACAGGGCCGTGAAAAGAGTGACACGGGCCAAAAGGACGGCGCGCTTGTCGCGCACAACCGATTGAGAGGGCGCGACAACTCGCCCCTTTACTCGAACTCCTCTTTCACTTTCCGCACAATCTCGGCGATGCCCGCATACATCGGGCCGACAAATCTTGCTTAGGTGGCGCGCTCGGGGCTGGCGGAACGAAATCGCTGTGCTGCTCTGGCGCGGGCCTTTGCGGCGTCGATCTCCCGATCGCGGGGAGGGGCTTGTGTCACAAGCGATCCGAGCAATTCGTGTGCCGCCTGGGCGATCTGGTCCACCGCGTGGTTGAACGCAATCTCGTTTGCTTTCGACGGTCGCGCGAAGCCGCTCAGTTTCCTCACAAACTGCAGCGACGCGGCGCGTATCTCTTCCGGCGAGGCCGGCGGCGTGAAATTGTGCAAGGTTTTGATGCTTCGACACATGAAATGCGCCTCCTTAATCAAGCAAAAATATAACTATGACATGAGCGCCAATCAATCGTGCGCCCATCCACGCAGAGGCCTGTGTGCCGCCGTCCGGCGCTCAATGCAGGGAGGGGACGTCCGCGGAGTACAGCCAGTGCGCCGCAAGTGCGCCGGCGACGCCGGTGGTTACCGCAAAGGCACGCGATGCCGCGCTCGCCGTCGAGGCGGCTATTTCGCTGCCGGCGCTGGCCATGCCGGCGCCTACATAGTATGGCGGCACGCCGAGTTCGCCGGCGAAGAGCAGATTCCCGGCTGCGACGCCGAGCAGCGCGCCGCCGAACAGGCTGAGCGCATAGGCCGGGTCAATGTGCTCTCCGGTATAGTCATCGTGCATCCAGGTTGCCGCCAACGCGCCCAGGCCGGCGGTCGTGACGGCGATCAGACGGCTTCCAACCATCGTCGGCGATGGCAGCGCCTCCAGCCCCGCACCGCCCGCAAACGGCACGGGTCCGTACGGGCCGGCAAGCAGTCCGAATGCAACGACACCTACGACCGCTCCGGCACCGGCCGACGCCAGGCGGCCGGACAGCGTCGGTTCCTGCGCATGCAATGCGTAGTAATATTCGCCGAACCAGCCACCGGCCACCCCGGAGCCGACCGCATAGATGCGATTTATCGCCACCGCCATCTCCGCCGGAACCGTGGCTCCCGCGGCGTAAGCCAAGCCGCCCGGAAACGCGCCAGGCCCCAACGCGATGGCATTGAAGGCGACAACGCCCGCCACCGCACCGAGACCAATGACAATCGAACGTGTACTCAACACCGGCTCTCTGGGGGCGGCGGGTGCAGTGGGTGCCGGAACTGGCATGTCGACAGCCGGCGCAGCCATCGGCAGGTGGTCCACCATCGATACCGTTTTCAATAGCGCCGGGTGACCGGCGGCAACCTGGGCGCCGCGCGCCAATCCTGGTGCGACCGCCACAAATGCTGCAAACAGTGAGGTCAAGGCAAGGCGCATGACAACCTCATAGCGTCCGTTTGGGTCTGTGAAGGGACTCGTAAGCGGCAATCGATCAGGACTTGCGTAACCCCGTTCCCCGAATTCGCGTTGCCACTCCACCTGCGAATCATTCTTATCACGCTCGTGGCACGGCAGCAATAATTCCCCAACTCCCGAAATGGACTGTGCGCTATTCGACCACAAACAATTGAGAGGGCGCGGCTACTCGATTACATCCTTCACCTTCCGCACGATCTCCGGCGTTGCCGCATACATGGTGCCGACAATCGCCTCGGCCTCGATGCCACGGAGCAATTCGATCGGCAGCGATTGCCGCTGCGCATCGGCGAGGAAGCTTGCGTCTTTGAGCGTTTCGTCGAAGGCTGAACGCAGAACCTGCACCCGGTCGTTCGAGACTTCCTTGGCGACGATGAACGGCCGGCCCAAGTCGGCAGGTCCATTGAGAATATCGAGCAAGGCTTTTTGCTCCGGCGTCGACGCAAGATCATTCAGGAAGGGCACGCTTTCCGGCATGTCGTCCGGTCGCTTTGACGAAAAGCGCACCAGCGTATTGATCTTAGCGCTGATGATCCAGTCCTGTGGAATGGCACTCCAGGAGCCGCAATTTCCTTCCAGTTCGCCGCGTTCGACCGCCATCCGCTGTTCTGTGCTTCCAGGGTAACCGGCGATCTGGCGCACCGGAGCATTGAAGACCTTGCGGATGGTCGCACCATTGACGTAAGTGGCCGAGCCCTTGGCGGTGAGACCGATGATGAACTCCTTGCGTTTCATCATGTCGTTCCATGTCCTGATGCCGGTTGCGCCCCAGGCGTAGCAGATCGGCACTTCACGCGACATGCTGCCGATCCAGCGATAATCGGAAAACCTCACATTGATTTTTTCCGGCGTCGCCAGCGATTCCAGGATGAGGCCGGGATCGAACATGGTGATGACGGTGCCGTCGCGCGGGCCAGAGTTCGCAAGATAACGCGCGGCTGTCAGGGTTGCGGCGCCGGGCATATTCTGGATCACGAGCGTTGGATTGCCGGGTATGTAGCGGCCGATGTGCCGCGCCAGCGCCCGCGCGTAGAGATCGTAGCCGCCGCCCGCCGAATAGCCGACCACGATGGTGATCGCCTTGCCGCGATAGAAACCGCTGTCTTGCGCATAAACGCCGAGTACCGGTGCCGCGATTACCGCAGCCGCCAATGCGATAGTGATGCTTCGTCGTAGGCTTGCCATGGCGCTCAGTCGGGAAAATGGTGCAATCGGGCGGGGTTGGTCACGAGTATCTTCGTCAAGAGCGCAGGATCGCTGTCGGCATAACGATAGAGCAGTTCGACGGTCTCGGCATCATTCATCATGCGCTTTTGCCAATTCACATGCGGCCAATCGGAGCCCCAGATCATGCGATCGGGGGCAGCCTCGATATACGCCTTTCCGAATGTAACGGCGTCATCATAGCCACTCTCCATGTGGGAATCGCGATTGCCGTTGGAGAGCATCATCCACCAGCCTTCGTGTCTGATCATGTCGACGAGGAACCGGCAGGCCGGCTGGTCGAGGCCTTTTTCGAGGTGGAGATGGCCCATGTGGTCGACCACGACGGTAATGTTCCGGATCGACTTCAGAAAGGCCGAATCCGGGATGATGTCATCGCCCGTGATATGCAGCCGCATGTGCCAGCCGATCTCGCGTACGCGCGCAATGTTGCGTTGGATCGCATCGCGCGGGTTGTTCTCCTGGTAGCGGCGGCCGATGTTGAAACGTGCGCCGCATACGCCGAGCGAATTGAGGCGCGCGAGGGTGGCATCACTGACATTGTCCTTGACGATGCATGTTGCGCGAAAATTCTGCCGGTCGAGCGGATAGAGCGATGCGAGCGTGTCGATCAGCAGGCTATGATCCGTGTCATAGGGCATCGGATGGACGATGACCCCGCGCTCGAAATGGAGCGCCTTGAGGACGCCGCGCATGTGCTCGAAGGTCGCGTCCGGCGGCTGGTAATAGGCATCTTTTTTCGGCGGATATTTTGCCGGGTCGCCATAGATGTGAAACTGGCAGTCGGTGCTCTTGCGCGGCGGGAGCGGATTGGGCGCGCGCGTTTCCCGGATCCAGGTGGATTTCACGTCGGGGGCCACTTCGGGCGCTCCTTCCTGCTGAAGGCTATTCCGTTGGCGTCGAATAGCTGGGATTTGCGAAAAGCTAGGATTTGTCTTTCGCCGTTCATTAATTGAAAAACAAGGTTTGATAAAAGCAACCCGCGCGATCACAAAGTACTAGCACCAAACTTGATGGCAAAATGATGAGTTTTCGTTTACCATTAGGGGATGTCCCATGAATAGTGCACTTAAGGCTGGTCTGCTTTCATTTACTGTAATTTTCGTTTCGATTGATCCGGCTGCTACACAAACCAAGCCGATGGATCAGATCAATGCCTTGCCTTGGCAGGCTGCGCCTGCCGTTGGCGATGTTGCTTCGATCGCGAAAATCCGGCTGAACGGGTCGTTGCGTTTTCTCGATGCCCCGAATACCAGCCGCTTTCTGCAGTTGAACGGAAACCCGCCGAGTGATCGTCAATACACACTTGCTCCGCGAAACTACAGCTGGTTTGCGATTTTCGGCTTTGACCCCTCGGGCTATGTCAAGGACGACGAAAAAATCAATCCCGATGAACTGCTGGCGACGCTGAAGGAAAGCAACAAGGCCGGGATTGAAGAAAGGCGCCGGCTCAGACTGCCGCTCTTGTACCTCGAAGGGTGGACGGTGACGCCGCATTATGATTTGCAGACCAAGCGATTGGAATGGGGAACCCGGCTGCGGGCTGAAGACAACTCAATCGTCGTCAATTACTCGACCCGCCTGCTGGGGCGGACGGGCGTGATGAAAGCCATTCTCGTCTCATCGCCCGATTCATTGCAAAGGGATTTGCGTGACTTCCGATCTGCTCTTAACGCCTTCGATTTCAATGCCGGCCAGAGATACTCCGAGTTTCGCACGGGAGACAAAGTGGCGGAGTTCGGCCTCGCCGCGTTGGTTTTGGGCGGGGCGGCGGC
>DATGVJ010000453.1:0-3397 GCA_035300505.1 Xanthobacteraceae bacterium | reverse complement strand
CGCCTCGGCGATCGCTTCCGCATCGCGATAGTCGTTCTTTTGACCTTTGGAATACGGGCGCACATACTTTGCCGGCATCAGCCGCGCGTCATGACCAAGTGCCTTTAGCGTGCGACTGAGGTGATGCGCGCCGACGCAGGCTTCCATCCCGATCCGACACGGCGGCAGATTGGCGAGTCGGGCCTCCACCTGGCCACGCGACCACTTCTGCCGCAGCATGATGGCACCGCGCTGATTCTGGCCAATGATGTGGAACGAGTTCTTGCCGATATCGATGCCGATTACGGCGGGCGAAGTGTCGAGTTTCTGTGACATGGCGTGCTCCTTGTCTTCGGTGCCCCCTGCCAGCATTCATTGCTGGCAGGGCGGGAGCACGGCCGGACCATTCCATTATCGGACAACAGGTTGGCGAGCACATTAAGCGAAAACTAGATGTGTTTGAGCGGTATTGGTCAGCCAGCCTTACCCGTCACGTTGCCTGCGCACCTGATTGCCAACGATTCTCCGACTTGCCAGTCCAAGGTATTGTGCGTCTAAATACAATCAGCCAAGAACGCAGGCGATGGCTGATGACCGCGCCATCACTTCCTGATTTTGCGACAGCCACGGTCAAGCCGCTCGTCACCCCTCCCGCGAATGCGGCCCGTGAGATCGAGGGCCGCACTGATGTGAAAAGGAGGACGTCATGAATGCACGCTTCACGTTCACCCGGCGCAACACCCTGCTCGGCGCCACCACGCTCGCAGCTTGGTCATTATGGGCATGTGCGGCAATGACCGCTTCGGCAATTCTGACGCAGTCGATCGGTCGGGTTGCCGCCGATCCATTGTTGTCACTAAGCGGCGGCTTGTACGAGGTCACTTCACGCCTTGAATTGCCGCATCTCGAACGCTGGGCAATCGACAAGAAAACAAGGATCTGCCTTTTTAGCCATGAAGAGAACGACGCGATTCCGTTGCCGATACTTAGTGACAACAATCCCTTCGCGAAATGCTCCGCAGCAAATCTCACGACTGATAACGGTACGTTCCAGTACGACATTGTCTGCCCCGGTCGTGATGCCGCCAAAGCTCATGCAATTTATGAACTCGGCCCGGACAAATTCACTGGTCGAATAGCGATGGTCATGGGAGCAAAGAATATGACAATGACCGAAGTTCAGCACGCAAAACGCGTCGGGGGTTGTCAACCGGCGTTGGGAAGCCCGGTTACCCGATTCTGATCTTACAGTTGCGCTCGGCTGCAAGGTCGACGCCATGCGGTTGGCGTCACGGTTACGAACGGAATGACCGCTAACCATTACTCATTGCATTTGCGGAAAATGTGGTCGTCGGTCCCCGAGACTGTCCCTATCGGGGTCGCTACGCCAGCCTCGAAACATATAGGTGTTGTGGGGGCATCGTTACGCGGCCTATTCCCGCTCTTGATGATGTCCGCTTCTGGCACGAACCGGACCACCAGCGATGTCCGCAGTTCGGTCGCTATCGGGGGGATAGCGGACATGGCGGTTACGAGCGCCGACTTCCGAGTTTGACCCATTGCAGACAACAGGCTTCCGCTTGGCGGCGACGCGCCGCCCGCGGCCAAGGCGATCGTCGATCTCACCCAATGGGCAAAACCAGGCGGTGAAGGAGGCTCCGGAACAGATCGTGGCGCAACTCAACGGGGCGCGGCACAGGCCGTCGGATTGGCCGGGCCAATGAATGCGCCAATGAAGAAGACGGCGCGCCGCGTGAAGTGACGGCGCGCCGCGCGCCGCCTATTGCTGCGAGCTGCTTTCAAGCAGTCGGTCGCGGACCTCCTCCGATACGAAGCGCTCCGCCCGCTGCCATGCCTCGTCATTGTCACCGCGGAACTGGAAGTACTTTCTGAACACGACGCGCTGGGCTGTTGTATCGATGGCAGCAATCCGCACAACCTGCACCAGCGTGCTTAGCTTGTGAACGATGCCGATAATCAGGATCTGCGTGCCGGCCTGTGACGCCGCGCGCAGCCGATCGCCCAACGCCGGTCCGTCGGTCGGACAATTTGGTGCGCAGGAGGAGGGCACGAGCTCAAAACGCCGGTCTGCCGTGACGTCGTCCCGCAGCGCGGTCATGAAAGCCCGCAATCGCTTTTCATGCACGGCCGTCTGATCGGCGGGCTCGTTCGACGTGTCGATATAATTGAAATCGTCGACGGAGACGGCCAAGGCGTGGCCGGCGGTCGCGGCGGGTGCATCTGAGATGAGGCTGGATCCCAGGAACAGACCGGTGAACAGGCCGGCTGTGGCGAGAGCGTGCAACAGGGAGGCGTGGCGCATGGCGATGGCTCGATCTCCGTGGCTGAATTGCGGTGCGACTATAACCCTTTCCAAGCATCAATTGCTGCATTCCCTACCGCTATCCGGCACCGTCGTTCAGACCAAGTCGCGCCAATGTCCAAAGCGGATTTGACCAGAACATTAGAGGTCGCCAGCGGAAAGTCAGCTTACAAGTTAGTCATTCAAGGCTGTTTGAAGTGCTCGCATTGCAAGCGCCGACCAAATACGAGCTGGTCGTCAACCTCAAGACCGCTAGAATGCTCGGCCTCGATCTTCCCGCGGCGCGGCTCGCCCGCGCAGACGAGGTGATCGACTAAAAGACGCAGTTTGCTGCAACGCATGAGTCCGTTCCTGATGCTGTGGACGGCTCCTCCACCGGCACGAGAGTGCCATGGATGTGGGCGCTGTTAAGGGTCCCACGATTCACAGGAGCTACCCATGCAGACGGTCACGACAATCGGTTTCGACATCGCCAAGTCGGTCTTCCAGGTTCACGGAGTTGATGCCGCTGGCGAGGTGGTCATCCGCCGCCAGTTGAAGCGGCGCTCTGTCCTGGCGTTTTTCCAGAAGCTGCCACCATGCCTGGTGGGAATTGAGGCCTGTGCCTCGTCGCATCATTGGTCGCGCGAACTCCAGGCACTCGGTCATACCGTGCGATTAATGCCGCCAGCTTATGTAAAGCCCTACGTCAAACGACAGAAGAACGACATGGCTGACGCAGAGGCGATTTGCGAAGCAGTCACCAGGGCCAACATGCGGTTTGTGCCAACCAAGACACCTGAGCAGCAGAGCTGTCTGATGCTTCACCGCACACGCCACCTGTTCATCCGCCAGCAGACCGCGGTGATTAATTCGATCCGAGCTCACCTTGCCGAGTTCGGCATTGTCGCGCCGGTCGGGCGTAAAGGTGTCATGGAACTGCTGCATGTTGTTGCCGACCCGGGCGACAAACGGGTGCCTGAGGTTGCCCGCGCGTGCCTTGCCGCGCTCGGCACTCAACTGCTCCGCCTCAAGCAACAGATCTTGGAGTTTGATCGGATGATCATGGCCTGGCACCGGTCCAACCAAACGAGCAAGCGCCTTCATTACATTCCC
>DATGVJ010000452.1:0-2126 GCA_035300505.1 Xanthobacteraceae bacterium | reverse complement strand
CTTCGAAGCTGCGGTCGAGCACATTGGGAGCGACGGCGGCGGCCGGCCGCTCCAGGCGCCGCCGTCGCGGACGCGCCCTGAGAGCCTGTAAGCGCATCGATCGCTCGATCCGGTGCAGCCCGCACGATATGCCGTCAGCGAGAAGATCGTGCCACACGCGCCTGGCGCCATAGGTCCGGTCGCTCGCCAGGAAACTGGCACGAACCTTCGGCCAAGATCTTCTTCGCTCCGGCTGCGCCGACTGCGCGGTCGTGTCAGCCAGGCATAAAACCCACCCCGCGAGACACCGAGCGCCTCGCACAACCAATCCGCCGGCCAGACCCCCCGGTGCTTCGCAATGAAACCGAACTTCACGTCGATTCCTTCGCGAAGTAGGCCGCGGCTTCCTAAGAAACAGCCACCTCAGCGCTGAAGGGAACCGCTTGCAAAACGAAGCCCAGCGACTTGGCGCGCCGCTTCAGATTGGCGAGGACACGGCTGCGATATTGTTCCTCATACTGGTCAGCACCCGGATCCCTGTAGGTCATGCCGTGCCGGACGGTATTGTAGAACAGGACTGCGATCTTGCGGGCGGTCGCCGTCACGGCCTTCGCCTTTCCGGCACGAGAAGACAGCCGTCGATAGAACGCTCCGAGGGCCGTATCGCTCCGCCCGATGGTCGTGGCTGCCAGCCGCAACAGTGCAGCTGCCCGACTGGACGATCTCCGTGTGCGTGAAGAGAGCACCTTGCCGCCGGAGATTTTGTTACCCGGTGCGAGGCACAGCCAGGAGGTAAAGTGCTTGGCGGTCGGCCATGCCTTTAGATCCTTGCCGCATTCGCCGATGAGCTTCAGTGCGAGTGACGGACCCAATCCATGGATTTCTGTCAGATCGAAGCCGAGGACGCCGTATAGCGCGGCCCTGACATCGAACGACGGTGTGTTGACCTGCTTGGTCTTCACCCGCGGCTTAGAGAGCTTGCCGACCGGCTTGGCCCCTTTCTCAGTCAGCGTCGCTATCAGGGATTCCAGCTTGCGGTCGCAGTCGAGCATCTTGGCCTGGTAGGTGTCGTAGAGTTCCAGAGACTGGGTCAGGGCGAAGATGTGTTCGTCCCGGTCGTTGCCCACCAGCGCAGCTCGGATCGTCTCGATGGAGGAATGGCAGCGCACATCGCGGTAGGTCGCCAATACATCGGGACTGCGCTCGCCAGCTACAATCGCTCGGATGATTCGCATCCCGGTCGCGCCGGTGATGTCGGAGACAACGTGATGGAGTTGCAGGTTCATCTCCATCAGGGCCTTCTGCATGTGCTGGATGTGGGCGGCTGCGTATTCCACAAGCCGCTCCCGTTGACGCAGATAGGCGCGCAGTGTTGCGATCTCAGCGTCAGGTCGGAAGCTGCCGCGTAACAGACCGTAGGAGTGGAGCTGGCGCAGCCATGCGGCATCGCTGACGTCTGTCTTGCGCCCAGGTACGTTCTTGGCGTAACGCGCATTGACCAGAATGACCTCGAACCCGCGCTGCTCAAGAATCTCGTAAGCCGGGATCCAGTAGACCCCGGTGGATTCCATCGCGACACTGGTCACGCCACACGCTTTGAACCAATCCGCCAGATCATGGAGGTCCTGCGTGAATGTGCCGAACGCGCGCACCGGCAGATCAGTACAGTTCGGGTTCACGGCAGCCATGTGCATCTTGGATCCGATGTCGATGGCAGCGGCTCCAACATTGACCGGCTTCAGTTCCGGGCGGTCGCCGGTCGTCGCCTTGGGCATCACAATCCTCCGTCAAAATGTAGGCAGGAGGGTCTGGGCTATGCCAATCGTCATCTTCCTAATCGGGATCGCCGCCGGAGCGGCGTCACCACTCTCAAGTTCGCAAGCGCCCATGGACCATGTTTTTTAACGGGGACTATGCCTCCAATAAGCTGACGGCCGCTACCCTCCGGAATGCAAGGATAGCACGGCTGTTTCTACCGCGCGCAGGCGGGCAATGGCCCGTGATAGTTTTTTAGGATGTCTCGTTCGGCCTTCAGCTTGGCGACCTCGCGCTTGAGCTGCGCGATCTCCAACTGCTCAGGCTTCATCTGACCCTGGCCAGGGAACGCATGCTGCGGGTCGTCCGCAAGCTGCTTCACCCAATTGCGC
>DATGVJ010000451.1:0-21052 GCA_035300505.1 Xanthobacteraceae bacterium | reverse complement strand
GGAAACGGTGCGAGCGGCCGAGCAGGCACCGATTGCCCGCAACCGCGAGCATGATGGCGACCGGATCGGTGCGCGGAAAATGCTGGGTCTTGCAGCTTGCACAATCGCGCCGCCAGCCGCCTTCGACGAAGGTTGTGGCAGCTGCGCAATTGGAACAGAAGCGGTGACGCGCATGCCAGTTCAGCAGCGCCTTGCCCTCGGCCAGTGGGGCCAGGTGCTCCTCCTCGAGGAGACCGCGCACCGCGATCGAACGCAAATCCACAACCGCGAATCGTTCGTCGGCTTTGAGGGTTTCGATGGTATCGCCGTCAAGCGGAACCGCAAACCGCGCCGCCCCCTCGTGGAGGCCCAAAAAGGCGATGTCGCGCGCGATGTCTTGGGCGATATCGCTGCTGTTGGCGAGCCCTCGCGCCGCGGCCGGCGTAAACAAGGGGTCGAGCCCAGCGGCGGTCGTGCGCAGCACCACCATTTCGCCGCCGATCACGTAGGCGCGTGCGTCCGTGTTTCGTTCCAGCACAGCCAGGGCCTGGGCGTCGCCGCGCCGTGCGGCCGCGCGGTCGATGCGGCTTGCCGTGTAGCCAAGGCGCGGCTTTGGGCCAGGCTCGGGACCGAGTGACATTGGACAAACTCCAGGTGGGGAAGGCGTCTGCTTTTTTCGTAGCCCGTAATCCGGGAACGGCCTAACGGCGGCGAGGCTCGCCCCGGATTGCACGCCAGTTTGCGCTGAAGCGCAAACGCGCTCCATCCGGGTTACGGGGTACTTACTCAATCCAAATCCTTCGCCGCAGCATCGCTTTTAATTGCTCGAGGTCCTGCGGCTCGTAGGCGATAGCCGGCGCGGCCCCCCAGATCGGCTTCGGCCAGCCGGCGTCGCCTTCGCATCGGGCGATGACATGTACGTGCAGTTGCGGCACCACATTGCCCAGGGCAGCAATATTGAGTTTGTGGCAAACCGTTATCGCCTTGATGGCACGTGCCACCCGCGACAGCTCGGTCGTGAGCTGTGCCTGTTCGACCTCGTCGAGGTCGATGATGTCGCGCACGTCGTGGCGGCGCGGCACGATGAGAAGCCACGGCCAGTTGGCATCGTCGACCAGGAGCACCCGCGACAACGGCAGGTCGCCGAGCATGACGGTGTCGCGGGCGAGACCCGGATGGAGCGTCCAGGCGGATGGGGGCGGGATCATGGTCGGAGCCGGGCGTTGGTTGCGGGTCCCACGAAACACGAGGCGTGGCAAAAAGCCAAGCAAGTTTCGATGGGTTGGCCAACAGATCGTTTCCGTTTGGAGTACCGCCCTTACGGCGGCTTCGCCGCGGGCGGCTCCGCCGTAGCCGGCCCTTCCTTCAAGGTCTCACCGTGAGGTAAAAAAGCCCCGTAAGCGCGAAACTCCGAACCCTCCGCCCGGTGCTTGCAATCCCGGTGCGTTCCGTCGATATAGGGGGCGGGAGGTTGGCGGTGGACGAACCACTCGCCAACCGGGTCAGGTCCGGAAGGAAGCAGCCCTAACGAGCCCCGGTTCGGGTCGCTCGTCAGCCTCCCACTCTAGGCGCCTTGCCGGCTACGCTGATGGCCCAAGATACGCTGAGGCCAAAAATACGCTGAGGCCAAGAGATGAACGACGCCACGGCCTCGCCATATCGGGTGTTGGCGCGCAAGTACCGCCCGGCGTCCTTTGATGACCTCATCGGCCAGGACGCGATGGTGCGCACGCTTTCCAACGCGTTCGAAACCGGCCGCATCCCGCAGGCCTGGGTCCTTACCGGCGTGCGCGGCGTGGGCAAGACCACGACCGCGCGCATTCTGGCGCGCGCGCTCAATTACGAACTCCCGGATGGGTCCATCACCGGGCCGGTCATCAAGATGCCGGCGCTTGGCGTGCATTGCCAGGCCATCATGGAAAGCCGGCATATCGACGTCACAGAGATGGACGCCGCCTCCCACAATGGTGTCGACGATGTGCGCCAGATCAATGATGCGGTCCGCTATGCGCCGGTGAGCGCGCGCGCCAAGGTCTATATCCTTGACGAAGTGCACATGCTCTCGGGCGCGGCCTTCAATGCGCTACTCAAGACGCTGGAAGAGCCGCCGCCGCATGCGAAATTCATTTTCGCCACCACCGAAATCCGCAAGGTTCCGGTGACAGTCTTGTCGCGCTGCCAGCGCTTCGATCTGCGGCGAGTCGATGCCGCCGTACTCGTCAACCACTTGTCCGGGATTGCCGGCAAGGAGAGCCTCACCGCGGAACCGGAGGCGCTGGCGCTGATCGCGCGCGCCGCGGAGGGTTCGGTACGTGACGCGCTCTCGCTGTTTGACCAGGCGATTGCACATTCGGGCGCGCAGGTGGTCGCACAATCGGGCGCAAAATCCGGCGAAAAATCGGGAGCGAGTGTGCGTGCCGAAGATGTGCGGCAGATGCTGGGCCTCGCTGATCGCACCCGCACCATTGATTTGTTCGAATCCGTGATGAAGGGCGACATTGCAGGCGCACTCAAGGAGCTGCGCGACCAGTACGACACCGGCGCCGACCCGGCCGTTGCGCTGACGGACCTGGCCGAATTCACCCATTTCGTCACCCGCATGAAAGTCGTGCCGGCGGTGGCCGAGGATGTGTCGCTCGCCGAAGTCGAGCGCACGCGCGGCCGCGCTTTTGCGGAAAAACTTTCCATGCGCGTGCTGGCGCGCGCCTGGCAGATGCTGCTCAAGGGCGCAGCCGAGGTCGAAGCGGCGTCGCGGCCGATCGCAGCGGCCGAAATGGTTCTGGTGCGGCTGGCCTATGCGGCCGACCTGCCGACGCCCGATGACGTCATCCGTTCGCTCACCGGCAATAACAGCAGTCAAGGAACGAGCGCGCTGCCAACGGCCGCAACGGGGCAGGGTGGTTCGGGCCCCGCAACCGGCGCGATGGAACGGACGGAAGCGCGATCGGGAACACCGCCGACGGCTGTGCAGCCTGCGGCTGCGCCGCCGATGGCGGTGCCGCGTGCTACATCTGCGTTCCGGCCGGTCGCCCAAAGTGGCGCACAGCCCGCCCGCATGCCGCCGGCTGAAGCCGAGTCGTCAGCATCGCCGCTCGTGATCAAGCGCTTCGAGGATTTGATCGCGCTCGCCGGCCAAAAACGCGACATCGGCGTCAAGATCGCGCTCGAGCGCGATGTGCGCTTGGTCCGCATGGAGGATGGGCACCTCGAAATCGCGCTTGAATCAACGGCGACCAGGATGCTGGTCAACGACCTGTCGCAGAAGCTCTCACAATGGACCGGCCGGCGCTGGATGGTCGTGGTGTCGAGCGACGCCAGCCAGCCGACCGTCAAGGCGCAGAACGATACGCGCCAGGCCGAACTCAAGGTCGGCTTGCGTGCCGACCCGCTGGTGCAGGCCGTGTTGCAGCGTTTCCCCGGCGCCGAAATCGTCGGCGTGCGCGAAGCCGAACAACCGCCGCAACTCGTAAGCGGCGAACCCGAAGAGATATCGCCGGAACCACCACCCGTCGACGACAGTTCAGCTTACGGCGCCGATTGGCAGCGGGACGGCAATGACGATGAGTTCTAGGGCACGTTCGTTGATGTGATTCAATGACCGTGCGACGAACTCGGTGAGACTCCCTCTCCCCTCCGGGGAGAGGGTTGGGGTGAGGGGGCTAACTCCATCAGTTGGAACCCCCTCACCCTAGCCCTCTCGGCGGCTTTGCCGCCCCCAAGGGGGAGAGGGAATCGACCGAGGTTGTATTGAGTTTATCGCTCACACTCTGCGAGCTACTTTCTACGACACGGGAAAACGCAATGGTTGATTTTCTTGGCCTGATGAAACAGGCAACCGAACTCAAATCGAAAATGGACTCGATGCAGGCCGAGCTTGACGCGGCTGAAGTCGAAGGCTCGTCAGGCGGCGGCATGGTGTCGGTCCGCCTCTCCGGCAAGGGCGACATGAAGAGCATTCGGATCGACGACACTCTCATCAAGCCCGGCGAGAAGCAGATCATTGAAGACCTGATCGTCGCAGCCCACGCCGAGGCCCGGCGCAAGGTTGCGACCCTCATGGAAGAGAAGATGAAATCCGTGACCGGCGGCCTGCCGATTCCTCCTGGCCTCAAACTGTTCTGATCGCATGGCTGCAATTTCGGCCGGCCCCGAGATCGAGCGCCTGATCCAGCTGCTGGCGCGCCTGCCGGGCTTGGGGCCGCGCTCGGCCCGCCGTGCGGCGCTGTTCCTGATCAAGAAGCGCGAGCAGGTCATGGCGCCGCTTGCTTCCGCGTTGCAGGTGGCGCTTGAAAAAATCACCATCTGCCGCACCTGCGGCAATATCGATACGCAAAATCCCTGCACGGTCTGCACCGATGTGCGGCGCGATCCTTCCATCATCGTGGTGGTGGCGGATGTGGCCGATCTCTGGGCGCTCGAACGCGCGCATGCGGTAAATGCGCGCTATCACGTGCTCGGCGGCACGCTCTCGCCGCTCGACGGCGTCGGCCCGCAGGATTTGACCATCGATCCGCTGGTGACGAGAGCGCATGATCCCGTCGTGACGGAAGTGATCCTCGCGCTCAACGCCACCGTCGATGGCCAGACCACGGCGCATTACATCACCGACCTCTTACACGACGCCAAAGTGAAGGTGACGCGTCTGGCGCACGGCGTACCGGTCGGCGGCGAACTGGATTATCTCGACGAGGGCACGCTCTCGCAGGCCATGAAGCAGCGGACGTTGTTTTGAGGCAGCGGTAACCGCTCTGACGCGCAGATACCCTTCCTTGCGGGCCACGGACCAGAAATGTTCGTAGCCCGGATGGAGCGCCATTTGCGCTCTACGCAAATGCCGCGCAATCCGGGGACTTAACGTGCGGAAGCGGTCATGCCGGCGGTCGCTGGTCGAGCGATGCGAAATGACCGCGCCGTTGCAGCCAGGCGAGCAGCACGAGGCTCGGCAGCGCGACCGCGACGCAGATGATGAAAAACCAGAACCACCCGGCCGGGGCCGCCACGTAGCCTGCGCCGGCGGAAAGGTAAGTCCGACCGAATGCCGAGAACGCGGTGAGCAACGCATATTGCGTCGCCGTGTGCAGCGGATTGCGGCACAGCCCCGACAAATATGCGACAAAGATCACGGTGCCGATGGCGCTGGTGAAGTTCTCCGCAATGATGGCGAAGGTCAGCATTGCGGTGTTGTAGCCGACCAACGCCTGGACGGAGAACGTGAGGTTGGCGAGCGCTTGCAGGATGCCGCCGATCCATAGGCTGGTTGCAAGCGAATATCTCCGCGCCACGAAGCCTCCGGCAAAGCCGCCGAGCAAGGTTGCGGCGAGCCCGACGCCTTTGATGATGACCGCATATTCGGCGATGGAGAATCCAAGGTCGAGAACGAACGCTTCAGTCATCACTCCGGCAAACGCGTCGGTGAATTTGAACAGCACGACGAAACAAAGGATTGCCACGGCCATGTCGCGGGACACGAAGTCGCCGAAAGCGTTGATCGTGGTGCGCGAGACGCGCCTGAACGGACTGTCGTTCACATGCGCTGCATGATCCGTCGCGGCCGCGACGGATTTTTCGGGCTCGGTCGCGAACAGACCGGTGATTACGCCGATGCCGACCAGCACCGCCATTGCGAGATAACCCAGCATCCAGGCGGCACCCAGATCGAACCCGGCATCCTTGAACTCGGTCACGATGAACAACGCGCCGGCGGTCGATGCCAGCACCCCGATGCGATAGGCCGCCACATATGAGGCCATGCCGGCCGCCTGTTCATTTTCCGGCAAGCTTTCGATTCGAAACGCGTCGATCACGATGTCCTGGGTCGCCGAGGCGGTTGCGACCAGCAGGGCTGCGCCGAACACCACATACCAGGCAAGGGCGGCGGGATTTGAAAAGCCGAGCAGAACAATGGCGCCGAACATCAGGATTTGCGACAGCAGGAGCCACCCACGGCGGCGCCCCAGCCATCGCGATAGCATCGGTACGTCGAGCGCGTCGACGACCGGAGCCCACAGAAACTTGATCGTGTAGGGCGTGCCAACGAGGGCGAACAGGCCGATTGTTTCGAGATCGACGCCGGACTGCCGCATCCACAGGCGCAGCGTGGAGCCCGAAAGCGCCAGCGGCAACCCGGCCGAGAAGCCCAGAAACAGAACGATAAGAACCTGTCGGCGACAGTACACGGCGAGCATGTCGGCGAACGAGGGACGTGCCTCCGGCGCAGCGTCGGGCGATCCGCCACTCGCGCGACGAACGCGGTCGGCTCCCTCTCCCTTTTGGGGAGAGGGTTGAGGTGAGGGGGGGCGAACGCTCTGCGTCATAAGCCTCTTACTGCATTACCGGTCGTGCACTGACCCCGCATCCATTTTGATTCGACCCAAGTTATCACAGGTTCAAGCGGCCAACTTTCGAAAGAATTGCGATGGAATTGGGGTCGGGCCCCTGTGGCGCAGAACACAAGCAGTAGGCGCTGGACGTCAAAGCGTTCTCGCAACCCGGAAACCGATATCGTTTTCCCGGATATCGGGCAGGTCTCTGCTGCGGCAGGCCGAGCGGAGGTTCTGTGGATCGCTGGTCGAGGAACCGCCGCGCAGCACGCGAAGTTCCGTTACATCATTCACCCAGGCAGAACCATCGGCCGGCGGATTGCCATCGTAGCTGTCATGCCAATGGTCTGCGCACCATTCCCAGACATTGCCATGCATGTCGTGCAGGCTCCAGGCATTGGCCGGAAATCTGGTAAAGGGTGTGGTGAATTTTGAATTTTCGCCAAAGTTGGCCTGCTCGCGCGCGATCGTGTCGCCGATGTTGTAAGCTGTCGTTGTCCCGGCGCGGCAGCAATATTCCCATTCGGCCTCCGACAACAGCCGGTAATCCTTGCGCGACTGATCCCTGAGCCAGGCCACGTAGGCCTTGGCGTCATGCCAGCTCACACAAACCACCGGATGATTTTCGTCCTGGTCGAAGCCCGGGTAGAGCCAGGAAGAACGTCCATTGCCCAAATGTGGCTTTGTCGCCTTGACGAAAGCCGCAAATTCACCCTTCGTGACCGGCCCGACGCCGACCGCAAAGGACTGTGCAATCGACACTCGGTGCCGCGGCCGCTCGTGATCGCTATCGCTTTCACTCATCGGCGATCCCATCAGGAACGTGCCGGCCGGCACGATGACCATTTCGGGACCTTTGTCGAAGTCGCGAAAACGCACGCCGGCGATGTCGAGCGTGCCGGCAAGCCCGGAAGTGTTGACGAACTCTTCGCCGTGGACCGCGCCACCGATGGCAGAGCCCGGCGCGTTCGAGGGATCGGGTCCATGTGTCGCTGAAGCTGGACCTGGGCGGGCTGATGGCAAAATTTTACCACGCAGCGCCTTGGCCATTTCCACGATCGTCTTCAGCAATCGCATCAACGGACGCACCCTGCTGTCTTCGCTCTATTATCCCGGGACCGGTTGAGTTTGGCTGACACGCGACACAATAGCAAATTCCCGTCAACTCGGGCCGTGATCATCAACAGATGAAAGAATGGGGGAAGACCCTTGGGGTGCACAGACCCTGGTGCTCGAACCCTTGATGCGCGACCGCAATTTCGCTAGATCGGTGAACAGAACTTATCCACAAATTGAGAATGAAAATCTATTTTACCGACCTTGTTCGAACGAATTCACGTAGATGGCACGCAGCTCCAAACAATTCACGCTCCCACATTCCTGATTGGATATCCGTAGTTCTGAACCGGACAGCGCCGAATGGTGTATTTAAGGATCGCACGCGAATCCGTGGCTCATTTTCCCGAAGAAAACGCAGGACTCCGGCTGGCCTGAGACCTCTGATATGAGTCTACGAGTTCGAGCATCAGCTGCAGTCACGAAAGTATCTTTGGACAAATGTAGAATATTCTTCGCGTCCTCTGGCGTTGGCAATCGACCTCGCCCTTTTCTCCAGGGCGTCACGACTGCAAGAGGATTTGCAACCAGCAATTTCTCCCACACATCCGAGTTGTGGGCCGTTTGGGAACCATGATGAGGAATTTTGTACAGGGAAGCCTTGGGACCAAAAGGTTGGTGGTCTTGCGCCCCAATAACTGCTTCCCATCCCGCGGTAGGTTCCCCAGAATTTTCGAGGTCAGCACCTAATAATATTCCAAGTGGACCGATGGAAACCAGAGTAGCCACGGACACATCGTTTGGCGACGGCGAAGGAACGGCCCGTTTGGTTTGGCGGCATGCGCAGTGCCGCTTTAAACGCGGCGGGAGCGTACCGGATAATGACGTACGTCAATGACGCGCGCGATGATGCATAACGCCAGCAACACGCGGGTTGTTAACGCACGTGCAAGCTTGCTCAGAATCGCACAGCATCGCACAGATTCGCACACAGAAATTGGTTGACCGACGCATTGCAGAGTGACTACTGGTGTAATGGTTGTGTCGAATTGCGCCCGGAGTCGGGCGCATCTTTGTTTCTGTCCAAGCGGTGAACTGCTGTGACAATTATAGATAGGCGTAATGAATTACGTGTGCTTAAAAGTTGTGCATGGATGGGGCGGGGTACAAAACGACCCCACCGATTTTGGCCAAAACGAAGCCACCGATTTTGATGGAGTGGTTCAACCGGTCGCCAATCGTCGCCCGAGCTTCGCAAAACGAGTCTTTCACACGCTTTTCTCGACGCGGGACCGGTCTTGCGACGCTCGGCGTCCCGCATCGTGACCCAAAACGCGGTCGGCCCTTCTTGGTTCTCCATTCGGGCTGCGCACCAGTCGGGTTACAAGACTTCCGAATTCGCAGGGGCAGGCCAAAGTCCCCCGACATTGACCACCCAGGCCCGACACCTTAAAAAATCGGCCGCATGGCATTGCGCGAAATCATCATTCTTCCCGACACACGGCTCCGCCTCGTCTCCAAGCCGGTCAAGACGATCGACAAGGAGATCAAGGCGCTGGTCGCCGACATGTTCGAGACCATGTATGACGCGCCCGGCATCGGGCTCGCCGCCATCCAGGTCGCGGTTCCGGCGCGCGTCGTCACCATGGATTTGTCCAAGAAGGAAGGCCCGCAGGAGCCGTACGTTTTCATCAATCCGGAAATCTTGTGGAAGTCCGAGGAGAGATCGGTCTACGAGGAGGGCTGCCTCTCGATCCCGGAATTCTACGCCGATGTCATGCGGCCCGCGAAAGTGCGCGTGCGTTATCTCAACCTCGAAGGCGATGAGAAAGAAATCGAGGCCGAAGGTCTGCTCGCCACCTGCCTGCAGCACGAGATCGACCACCTCAACGGCGTGCTGTTCATCGACCATATTTCGCGGCTCAAGCGCACGCGCGTGGTCAAGAAGTTCGAGAAGGCGGCGAAACTGGAGGAGGGTTAGTGCCGCTCCGCCTCGTCTTCATGGGCACGCCCGATTTCGCGGTGCCGACGCTGACCGAAATCGTCGGCCATGGCCACGAGGTCGTGGCGGTCTATACGCGTGAGCCCAAACCCGCCGGCCGCGGCATGGCCATGACGCCAAGCCCGGTCGAGCGCGAGGCGCGGCGGTTCGGCATCCCGGTCAATTCGCCAAAAACGCTGCGCACGCCGGAATCGGAAAGCTCCTTTCGCGCGCATCAGGCCGACGCGGCGGTGGTGGTTGCTTATGGCCTGATCCTGCCGAAGCCCATTCTCGACGCGGTGCCGCTCGGTTGCTTCAACCTGCATGCTTCGCTGCTGCCGCGCTGGCGCGGCGCCGCCCCGATCAACCGCGCCATCATGGCGGGCGACGCCGAGACCGGCGTCATGGTGATGCGGATGGAGGAAGGGCTCGATACCGGCCCGGTCGCCATGGCGGAGCGGCTGCATATTGCGCCTGATGCCACGGCCGGAGACCTGCACGACCAGCTGGCGCGGCTCGGCGCCGATCTGATGGTGCGCGCGCTCGGCGCCATCGAACGCGGCTCGCTGGCGCTCACGGCCCAAGACGAAGGCGGCGTCACCTATGCGGCCAAGCTTGCCAAGGACGCAACACGCATCGATTGGAACGCGCCTGCGAACCGCGTCCATGACCACATTCGGGGTCTGTCCCCATTTCCGGGCGCCTGGTTCGAATTGACGCTCGACGGCAGGCCGGTCCGCATCAAGGTGTTGCGCACGACGCGCGAGAACGGCACGGGCGCGCCCGGCGAACTCATTGACGATCATCTCACTGTTGCGTGCCGGGATGGTGCCGTTCGCATTATCGAATTGCAGCGCGCCGGCCGCCACGCCATGAAGGCGGAAGAATTCTTGCATGGCACAGCACTGCCGCGCGGGGCACGTTTAACCTGATGCGTGATTGACGCCATGCCACGCTACAAGCTCACGATCGAATATGACGGCGGTCCATTCGTGGGCTGGCAAGTGCAGGAATCCGGCTTGACGGTGCAGGGCCAGCTCATGGCGGCGGTCGAGGCGTTCTGCGGGGAGCGCGTGAAGGTAAGTGGTGCCGGGCGCACGGATGCGGGCGTGCATGCGCTGGGCCAGGTCGCCCATGTGGATCTCGCACGGGACTTCGACACCGACACGGTGCGTGACGCCATCACGGCGCATCTGCGTCCTCATCCGATTGCGGTATTGTCGGCGGAAAAAGTGCCGGAGAATTTCGATGCGCGGTTCTCCGCCGTGGGGCGGCACTATCTTTACCGCATCGTCAACCGCCGCGGCGACCTCACGCTGATGCGCGGCAAGGCGTGGCGGCTGCCGCGTGTGCTCGACCATGCGGCGATGCACGCGGCGGCGCAGCGGCTGGTCGGCCGGCATGATTTCACGACGTTCCGGCATATCGAGTGCCAGGCGAAATCGCCGGTCAAGACGCTCGATCGGCTCGATGTCGTGCGCGAAGGCGAAGAGTTGCGCGTCGCGGCCTCGGCACGCTCGTTTTTGCATACGCAGGTGCGCTCGATGGTGGGCGCGCTTGTGGCGGTCGGGGATGGACGGTGGAGCGCGGACGATGTCTCGGCGGCGCTGGCGGCGCGTGATCGCAAAGCCTGCGCGGCGCTGGCGCCGCCCGATGGGCTGTATTTGGTGAGAGTGGATTACGGAACGTAGAGATGGTCGTTGTTCAAGGGGCGGGTCTTGTGCCCGCCCGCCTTTCCGCAAGCACGGAGGGGCGGGCGGACATAAGCGCGCTTTACGCGCGTCCATAAGGGCGTAAGCGCCCGTCTGCGACGGGCTATGGACGCGCTATGGTCTGCCCCTACGAAAATACGCCGACGGAGTTTGTTGCGAGCCGAGCGGGCACAAGACCCGCCCCTACGCAGAAGCGGGTTTCGCAATCTACTAAACAAAGTAACGATCCAGCACCCGCCGATAGACCGCCGTCAGCGTGGTGAGATCCGTCACACTGGTGCGCTCGTCGACCTGGTGCATGGTCTGCCCAACGAGGCCGAATTCCATCACCGGGCAATAGTCCTTGATGAAGCGCGCGTCCGACGTGCCGCCCGAGGTCGAGAGCACGGGCGTGCGCCCCGTTACTTGCGTAACGGCGCCGACCACGAGATCGACGAAGGGGCCGGGCCTGGTCAGGAACACATCGGCATTCGAAGGCTGCCAGTCGATGTGGCAGCGGATGCGCTCGCCGGCAGCCGCGCGCATGCGCTTCTCAATGAGCATCTTCAGCGAGGCAAGGCTGTGGTGGTCGTTGTAGCGGATGTTGAAGCGCGCGCGCGCCTCGCCCGGGATCAGGTTGACGGTCGTGTTGCCGATATCGATCGAAGTGAATTCAAGGTTGGACGGCCCGAAATGATCCGAGCCATGGTCGAGCCGCTCGGCCATCAGCGCCGACATCACGGTGACGAGCCCGCGCACCGGATTGTCGGCTCGCTCCGGATAGGCGACGTGGCCTTGCTTGCCCGTGATGACAAGCGTGCCGTTGAGCGAACCGCGGCGACCGAGCTTGATCATGTCGCCCACAGCGGAAGTATTACTTGGTTCGCCGAGCAGGCAATGGTCGAATTTTTCCCCGCGCGCGGCGGCCCATTGCAAGAGCTTGATGGTGCCGTTGACGGCGATGCTTTCTTCGTCACCGGTGATCAGGAACGAGATCGAGCCTTTGGGGCGACCGCCGTTCGCCGCCAGGTGATCGAGCGTCGCGGCAAGCGCGCAGGCAATACCGCCTTTCATGTCGACGGCGCCGCGGCCATAGAGCGTGTCGCCGACGACTTCGCCCGCGAATGGCGGATGTGCCCATGTGGATTCATCGCCTGCCGGCACCACGTCGGTGTGGCCCGCGAACATGAGATGCGGCGCAGCCGTGCCGATCCGCGCATAGAGATTGTCGATCGGCGCGGTTCCGGGTTCCGCAAAGGTGACGCGATGGAACTCGAAGCCCGCCGCTTTGAGCGTGGTCGCGATCACATCCAACGCACCCATATCCGCCGGCGTGACGGAGGGGCAGCGCAACAGCGCGCGGGCCAAGGCAACGGGATCGGCGGCAACGGGATCGGCGCTCATGGCTCAGCGCATTAGCCGCCGACCATGCCGACGTCAACGGACGATCAGTATCGACCTTCGAGAGGATCGGGTCCAAAGCGGTTGGGCCCCATGGTGCCGCGTGTACAGAACCAGACCAGGGAGGATGATGGCGCCGACGAGCGGGATGAAAATCAGAAGCATCCATCAGCCGGATCGGTCGCCATCATGCAATCGCCGAACCGAAACCCGAGGCCCGGCAAGAAGACTCCCAGGAACAGAATCATGGAAAGCGGTCCATATCCTGTACTGGAAAACACGATCAGATCGACGACGTTGGCCACGATACTGAGAAGGATCACGAACAGAGTCCAGAACCAATACTCCGACCGTATCGCCCTCGTCCGGAAGTTCGCATAGTTGTTAAAGCCTGATGAAATAGCCTCAAAGAAGTCCATGGAGCTGCTCCACTGTTTTGCGCGATCCGACCGAATCAGTTGGCATTGAATTGCGGATTCTGAATGCCGGGACCGGCAGCCGCAAGGTGGGGCTGTGGACAGAAAGGTCCCCGCTTCACACCGCGAGCGTTTCAGGTGCGCCCTAAGCGCCGAGCTGCTCCGCCAAAAGGTTGTTCTGGTGTCTCACCCAACCTGGAATCAGGAACACCTCGACGATGACCCAGGGGATTGTGACGACCATCCCGACCATTATGGACGACAAGATGAGTTGGGTGATGGCAACGCCGGTACGGCGGAGATAGAAATTGTGTGCGCCGAACAGGCCCAGGAAAAACCAGAGCAGATAGGCCACCAGGTTGGACCTGCGGTTGGCCTCGAACAACATGATGGCACGTGCGTCGGCCGAAATCGCGCCAAACTGCGGATGTGCCGCCCGCGCGCCTGATGGTATTTCGCTCATGCCTGCCCTCCCGGTGCTCTTGCGTTATCTTACCGCGGCGGCTTGGCGGCGTCGATAATGGTGATCTTCTGCCAGATCTTGCCGCTCAGATTGGTCGTTAGTGTTTCGATGTCGTTGACGGCATCGATCACGACCGAATCGGGCAGATGTTGCGCATAGACGGCGGCGAGCTTGTTGGTCAGCGACAGCATCTCGCTGCAATAGTTAAGATAGCGTGTCAGTTCGAAAGCCGTCATGTTGCGCTCCGGCGACGATGAGGTGACGGTGGCGCTGGCGCCGGTGATATAAAGGCTCGGATCCTTGGTCAATTGATGCATGTCGATGACATGAGCGATCGAACGCAGCGTGTGCAGGTCGCGCAGCGACCGGTTGCGCTTGTTCTTTGTTTCGAGCGAGATCAGGAAGAACAGAGCGGCGCCGACCAGGACCACGATGTTGGCAGCCGCCTCGACGCCCTGCAAGACGCTGAAAACTTCTGCATTGCCCACCTCCAAGTGGATCGAGCGCCCCACGATGCCGATGCCGGCACTTCCGGCAATGATCGCAATTAGGATGGCTGCGCGCAGTACCAGGTTCGGCTTGGCGATCGACCGCGAACGCTCTTCGGTCTTGCCCGCTATGGTGACGAGATCGCGGCACACGGCCACAAGGCCGCCACTCGGGAAGCGTTCGGCAATACGCTGTTCAAGGCGGCGCAGCGTTTCGATGATCCGGCTGGCGTCGAGTTTGCGGTAGGTCAACACGTCAATCTCGTAACAGTTCGTTGATGGAAGTCTTCGACCGCGTCTTTTCATCGACGCGTTTGACGATGACGGCGCAATAGAGATTGGGGCTTGGGCCATTGCGGCCGTGCTTGCCTGGCAGTGATCCGGGCACCACTACCGAAAACGGCGGCACTTCGCCCTGCAGCGTTTCGCCGGTTTCGCGATCCACGATCTTGGTCGAGGCGCCGAGGAACACGCCCATCGAAAGCACCGAGCCTTCGCGTACCACCACCCCTTCGGCGACTTCCGAGCGTGCCCCGATGAAACAATTGTCTTCGATGATCACCGGCCCGGCCTGCAAGGGTTCGAGCACACCGCCGATGCCGGCGCCGCCTGAAATATGACAGTTCTTGCCGATCTGCGCGCAGGAACCGACGGTCGCCCAGGTGTCGATCATGGTGCCCTTGTCCACATAGGCGCCGACATTGACGAAGCAGGGCATCAGCACCACGCCGGGTGCCACAAAGGCGGAATGGCGCACGACGGAACCTGGTACTGCCCGAAATCCCGCTTCGCGAAAGCGCGCCTCGCCCCAGCCCTCGAACTTGGAGGCGACTTTGTCCCACCAGGCGGCTTCGCCCGGACCGCCCGGCATGACGCTATTGTCGTTGAGCCGGAACGACAGCAGCACCGCCTTCTTGAGCCACTGGTTTACTTGCCATTTGCCGCTGGCGTCACGCTCGGCAACGCGTGCAACGCCACCGTCGAGCAGGTCGAGCGCCGCTTCAACCGCTTCGCGCACGGTGCCTTTGGTGGAAGGCCCGATGCCGTCGCGCGCCTCGAAAGCGTCGTCGATGGATTTGGCAAGCGCGTCGTGGGACATGGGTAACCTTCGGATTGGATGAAGATGGCGCGTTTTGTCGGGGCAAGCGGGCCTTAAGTCAAGTTTGAGCATGCGGACTTCGTAGCCCGGATGCAGCCGATAGCGCGTCGAAAGACGCGATATCGGCGTAATCCGGGGGCGGTCTGGCGATGCAGCGGGAACCCCGGATTGCGCGCCATCCGAGCTACGAGGCCATCCCCTTACGTCGTCAACAATTCCAACATCCGCTTGTTGAACCACTCATGCGCCTCGTATTGCACCCAATGCCCGACGCCGGGCACAAGTTCGAACGACGCGTCGCGGCGGAACTGATTCAACCGCGCACGACGCTCGTCGAAATGCGGAGCGGCGGTCGGGTCATACTCGCCCCAGATCCCCGCGATACGGCCGGCGAAACCTGGCAGGCAGCGCGAGAGCGCGCCGGTGTTCGAAACGTGTTTGCCGCGCACGCGTGAAGCCACGGCGTTGCGCGCCTGCGCATGAACCGCAAGCGCATCGATCCGGTTCGGATCGTGGATCATGAGTATGCTTAAATTTTTCCGGTGCGTGGCGAGCTTTTCTTCTTCCGTGGCGAGCCGCCGCCAGGAGACGAGCGGCGCCATGGGGCTGCGGGGGCCTTCCATGCCGGAACTGCCCACGAGGACGAGCACGCGCGCCCGAGGCGCGCACTGGCTCGCCACATAGCCCGCAATGAGACCGCCCATGGAAAAGCCCGCGATACAGAAGGGCGCTTGCTCGCCGATAATGGCGGCAATTCCTGAGCTGATGCTCCGGGCGATGCTCTCCGCGCTGATTGGCGGCGGGGGCGAGGCTGATTCGCCGGAACCCGGGAGGTCGGGAACCAGCACCGTGAAGTCACGCGCGAGCGGCTCGACATTGCGCACCCAGTGCAACCAGCTGCCGGTGCCGCCATGCAGCAGGACGAGTGGCTCGCCCCGTCCCCAGCTGTGCCAGACGACGTCGCCGGCTGCGCCGGGGCCGGCTTTGCCGGTGCCATCGATTGCCGTCGTGTGGCGCTCGCCCGCGCCCTCAAGTATCGCGATGAATTGGGCCGGGTCCTGATTCGGATCATTCATCGGGCGCAAAATCTTTCCAGAAAGCCGGAGAGATCGTCGGTGACGTGATCGACATGCAGGGCGTCGCGCCCTTCGAGTTCCCAGGCTTCGCGGGACACTTCCTTGGTGTCTTGCGGGACGACCAGCACCGTCGTCATGCCGCGCGCATGCGGCACCGCGAGGTTGCGCGCCAGGTCTTCGAACATGGCGGCCTGGCGCGCGTCGATATTGTGCCGGTTGAGGAAACGGTCATAGGTTTGCGCGGAAGGTTTTGGTTCGAGTTCGGCGTCGACGATGTCGAACACGTCGTCGAAGTGGCCCACGAGTCCAAGCCGCGCCAGAACCTTGTCGGCATGGCTCCTGGTGCCGTTGGTGAGGATGAGCTTTCGGCCGGAAAGTTTTTTGATCGCTGTGCCGAGCGCAGGGTTGGGCTCAAGCGGCGAATGGTCGACCTCGTGCACGAATTCAAGGAATCCGTCCGGCTTCATGCCGTGCTCGGTCATCAATCCACGCATTGATGTGCCATAGCGGCGGTAATAATCCTTCTGCAGCCGGAAGGCCTCCTCGCGATCGACTTTGAGGAAATCCGCGATGTAGTCGCGGATGCGCCCGTCAACCTGCTCCCACAGATTGACGTGATGCGGATAGAGCGTGTTGTCGAGATCGAATATCCAGGTCTCGACGTGGTGGAAGGTACGATGGGGAGAGCGGTCAGCCACCATTCCCAAACTCTATCGCTGCATCAGCGTGCCGGCGCCGTGGTCGGTGAGGAGTTCGAGCAAAACCGCATGCGGAACCCGCCCGTCGAGAATGACGACGCCTTCGACACCGGCTTCGAGCGCATAGAGACACGTCTCGACCTTTGGGATCATGCCGCCTGAAATCGTGCCGTCGGCGATCAGCCGGCGCGCGTCGTCGGCGGACAATTCGCGGATCAATGATCTCGACTTGTCGAGCACGCCCTCAACATCGGTGAGCAGGAGCAGCCGCTTGGCCTTGAGCGCGCCTGCGATTGCGCCCGCAAACGTATCGGCATTGACGTTGAAGGTGGTGCCGTCGGCCGAAGTGGCAAGCGGAGCCAGCACCGGGATCAGGTCGCGGCCGAGAATCTGGTTGAGAACCATCATGTCGACCTTTTCGGGCTCGCCCACGAAGCCAAGATCGATGACCTTCTCGATATTGGAGTCCGGATCCGCAATGGTGCGGCTGATCTTGCGGGCCATCACCATGTTGCCGTCCTTGCCGCACAGGCCGACGGCTTTACCGCCCGCGCCATTGATGAAGCCGACGATCTGCTTGTTGATCGAACCCGCCAGCACCATCTCGACGATTTCGATGGTGGCCTTGTCGGTAACGCGCAAGCCTGCGGCAAATTCCGATTTGATTCCCAGCCGCTTGAGCATGTCGCCGATCTGCGGCCCGCCGCCATGGACCACCACCGGATTGATGGCGGTCTGCTCCATCAGCACGATGTCGCGGGCGAAACTGCGCGCCATTTCTTCTTCGCCCATGGCATGGCCGCCATATTTCACCACCACGATTTCTTCGTCGTAGCGCTGCATGTGTGGCAGCGCCTCCGAGAGAATGTGGGCGATGTCGTGAGGCGAGACGTTCATGGCGGTCATCCGGATTGCTTCAGACGAGCTTTTTAGCGGGGGCAGCCCAGGTGGGGAAGGGGCTCGCCAGCCCTGTTCTCTTGTAGCCCGGATGGAGAACCGCAATGCGCGAAGCGCATTACGGGGCGCAATCCGGGATTTCTTTCCGCATTCCACGAGGCCGTCCCCGCATTGCGTTTTCAAGCGCGTAACCGCGCATGAAAGCCTCCACGCGGGCTACGTGCGCCGCTCCCCGCACAACCGCACGATCGCGGCGCGCAGTTCGGGGAGACCCATGCCGGTATGCGACGATGTCGCGAGCACTTCTGGAAACGCGGCCGCATGCTTGGCGAGCGCAACGTGAATTTCTGCAAGGCCGACGTCGAGATCTGAAGGCCCCACCTGGTCGGCTTTGGTGAGCACGAATTGATAATTTACGGCTGCCCGGTCGAGCGTCACAAAGATCGGTTCGTCAGTGTCCTTGAGGCCGTGGCGTGCATCGATGAGGAGATAGACGCGGGCCAGATTGGCGCGCCCCTGCAAGAAGGTGTGGATGAGCCCGGTCCATTCCTTCTTCTTTTCCTTGGATGCGGCCGCATAGCCGTAACCCGGCATATCGACCAGCACGAGATCCTGCGGCCCCTTGAAAAAGATCAGCTCCTGGGTGCGGCCGGGCGTGCGTGACGTGCGCGCCAGCGCCTTGCGTCCCGTGAGTGCGTTGATGAGGCTTGACTTGCCGACATTGGAGCGGCCCGCAAAGGCGATTTCGGTGCCACGCATGGGCGGCAGCGATTCAAATGAACTAGCAGCCCAAATGAATTGCCAGTCGCCGGCAAATAATTTGCGGCCTGTTTCGATCTCGGCTTTGCTGAATTCGGATGCCATGAAATTGGGGTCTGCCCCTCATAAAATCGGGGGTGGTCCCTCATTTTCCCTTCTTATCGCCCTTGTCGTCGTCCTTCTTCTTTTTCTTGAATACCCCAATGATATTGTCCCACAATTCGATCTTGACGCCGTGCTTGCGCATGATGATGCTCTGCTGGGTCACCGAAAGCGTGTTGTTCCAGGCCCAGTAGATCACGAGCCCGGCCGAGAAGCCGGACAGCATGAAGGTGAAGATCACCGGCATCCAGTCAAAGATCATCTGCTGGGTCGGATCGGGCGGCGGCGGATTGAGCTTCATCTGAACCCACATCGTGACGCCCATGATGAGGGGCCATACCCCGAGCATCAGGAACGGGCCGACGACCGGCAAATGCGAGGGATCCCACGGGATGAGACCGAACAGGTTGAAGATCGTGGTCGGGTCGGGCGCAGAGAGGTCCTGAATCCAGCCGAAGAACGGCGCATGTCGCATCTCGATGGTGATGAGGAGCACCTTATAGAGCGCAAAGAAGACCGGTATCTGGATCACGATCGGCAGGCAGCCGGCAACCGGGTTGATCTTCTCCTTCTTGTAGAGTTCCATCATGGCTTGCTGCTGCTTCATCTTGTCGTCGGCAAAGCGTTCGCGGATCGCCACCATCTCGGGCTGCACCGCTTTCATCTTGGCCATCGAGGCATAGGATTTGTTGGCCAGCGGGAAGAATACGAGCTTGATGAGCACCGTGATGAGCAGGATGGAAACACCGAAATTGCCGATGTGCTGATACAGCCATTCCATCGCCAGGAACAGCGGCTTGGTGATGAAGTAGAAATAGCCCCAGTCGATCAATCGGTCGAAACGATCGATCTTGAGCCCTTCCGCATAGCCGTCGATGATCGCGACTTCCTTGGCGCCGGCGAACAGCCGGCCATCGACCGCTAAGGTGGCGCCGGGCGCGATGGTCTTGGCGTCGAGATTATAGAATGTCTGATAGGTCTTGAGAGTACCAAGCTCGCCGGCTGAAAACTCCGCGTGAATCTTCGCCGACTGATCAGGCATCAGGGTCGCGGCCCAATACTTGTCTGTGATGCCGAGCCAGGATTTTTCGGCGTCGAAAGTCATCTTTTTCTGCTTATCGATATTCGCATAGGTCTCTTCCTTGAGACCCTGTTCGCCGAACAGGCCAATGAGCCCTTCATGGAGAACCGTCGTGAACCCTTCAAGCTTCGGCACGCCATGCCGGGATACCAGCCCATAGGGATAAAGGGTCACGGGTGCCGTGCCGCGGTTGTTGATCTCATCCCGGATTGTGATCAGGTAATTGTCGTCGACCGATATGGTGCGGCGGAATTCAAGTCCCTCGCCGTTGTCATGAACCAGCGTCACCGGGCGATTGACCCCGAGCGTGCCCGTTCCCTGCTGCTGCCACACCGTTTCGCGATCCGGCACTTTGGTTGCAACGCCGCCGGCGGGCAGCCAGCCGAATTCGGCATAAAAAGGATGCGGACTTCCGGAGGGCGAGAGCAGCATGATCGGCGGCGACTGGGGGTCGACGGTCTCGCGGTATCGGGTCAGTGCGAGATCATCGATCCGGCCGCCTTTGAGCGCGACCGATCCCGCAAGCCGAGGCGTTTCAACGCGGATGCGCGGGGATTGCGCAAGCGCTTCGTCGCGGGTCAAGGCCCTGGCGGGAGCCGCCGGCGTGACAGGCGCCCCGGGCGTTGCTGGCGTTGATCCCGGTGTGCTGGTTTGCTGCTGTTGTTGTTGCTGTTGCTGTTGTTTTGTTTTTTCCATCTGCGGCAGGCCGAAAAATATCTGCCACCCGATCAGGATCACGGCTGAAAGGACAATGAAAAGGAGTGTATTCTTCTGGTCGTTCATTTGGAAACTCGCAGCCGCCGCAGCGCCCCTTTGAAGTCGTCACTTATTCTCTGGAATGGCAGCGACAATGCCGCACGTCGTCCTATGAGCACATAATCATGGCCCGGATGCATGATCCCGGCATCGGCGAGCCTTACGACTTCCCGCAACCGGCGGCGCACCCGGTTACGCTCGACGGCGTTCCCGACCTTTTTGGAAACTGTGAAGCCAACGCGGAACACGCCCGCATCCGGACGTTTACGCAACTGCAAGATGAACCCCGCGGTCGGCGCCTTCTGCCCGCTGGCCGCGGCCAGAAAGTCAGCCCGCTGCCGCAATCGCTCCATCGGGGCGTGTGTCAGGCGCTCAAACGCTTGCGGCCGCGTGCACGACGCGCTGAGAGCACCCGTCGGCCACCCGTGGTGGCCATGCGCGTGCGGAAGCCATGGCGGCGTTTGCGCACCAGCTTGCTGGGTTGATAGGTTCGCTTCACGGGTCATTCTCCGCTTAAATGCTCTAGGCGCCGCACGCATCAGCGACGCGAATTGCAGAAATTTCAAGCCCTTGCACCCAAAAGCCGAATTGGACGACGGATGCCAGCCTTTAAAGTCTCGGGGCTTATAAGGGAGCAGGGCCTTGTCCGTCAATGCAAGCATTATGCTGGCCCACGGCTCGGAACTCAGGTTAACGGGCGATGTTGGGTGATTTTGTATTGACTTGAGGACTGTGATTCCCTCCGCGCTCTGATTCGGCATGGAGCGCAATCATGAATACCCTCGCTGC
>DATGVJ010000450.1:0-14405 GCA_035300505.1 Xanthobacteraceae bacterium | reverse complement strand
ACATTCGCTCGCCGCGCCTGATACCGACATGTCCCGGATGAAACGTCTTGTCGTCCTGCGACACGGTGCGCACACGCATTGCGGGCGCAGACGGGCCGCGTTTGCCCGCAACGATCCTGGCCGGCGGCACGGGGTCCTGCTCGCTCGTCAATGTCCCCAAAAACGCAATGACATCCTCGCGCTCGCCATCCGACAGTTCGAGATGGCGCGTCAAATCCTTGGACAGGGTCGGCCGTTCGACGATACCGCCGCGATAGTGACGAAGGACATCCGCAATCGTCGCCAATGAACCGTCATGCATGTAGGGCGCCGAGCGGGTGATCTCCCGCAGACTCGGCGTTTTGAATGCATGGTCCGCGGCCGGCAGCCGCAACACGGCCCCGCGGCCACGGTCGTCGCCCGGCAGACCGATGTCGTGGAAGGCATAGTCCGTGAAGGCGAAACCGCTGTGGCACTTGGCACAACCCGCTTTGCCATTGAACAAGCGGAACCCGGCGATCTCGCGGTCGCTGAGCGCACGTTCGTCACCGGAGGTCCAGCGGTCAAAACGAGTGTCAGGTGAATTCAATGTACGTTCAAAGGTTGCGATCGCCTTGGCGAGATTGTCGGCGTCGACTTTCGGCGCCCGCGGAAAGGCCTCGGCGAACGCCGCGCGCATCGCCGCATCACCGGAAAGGCGCGCCACGACAGAAGCCATCGGCTGCGCCATTTCATCGGGAGATTCGATCGGGCCCGCAACCTGCTCTTCAAGGCTTCGTGCGCGGCCGTCCCAGAACACGGGGCCGGCCCAGGCCAGGTTCCACAAGGTCGGTGTATGGCGCTTGAGGGGATGGCCCGGAACGCCCTGGCCTTGTGCTCTTCCGTCGGCAAAGCCCTTGGAGCGGTCGTGACAGCTCGCACAAGACCGGCTCATGTCGATCGAGAGCCGGTTGTCGTAAAACAGCGCCTCGCCGAGAGCGCGTTTCTTTTCCGAGTACGGATTGTCAGCCGGAAATGGCACCGTCGCAGGTCGCCGATAGGCTGCCTTGAGCCGATTGAGGTCGCTGTCGATCCGGGCTGTTGCCGCGGCTGCCGCCTGGCCGGACCTGGGCGTAACCACTACCCCAAATATTGAGCCGAGCACGCCGCCGACCGCGAACGCAACAACGAGTGCACGATTTATCGTGAACGTGACCATGGCTCCTTACATAAGCCTGCTGGCGGCCAGCTCGATGCGAGAAACAAGAGCAAGCATTGCTCCATGGTCCTTGATCGGCATGCGGGGCGGCACGGCTGCCGGAAACACTTTCTTCAGATCGGCGAGGCGCACCCGTATTTCCTTGAGCGCGGCAGCATCTTTTTTCTCCAAGCCGGCAGCGACGCTTTCGATCATGCGTTCTGCCTCCCAAATGAAGCCACGCGCATCCTGATATTCGACCGGCTTGGCGATCCTGCCACCCACGATGGCGTTTTCATATTCGCCGGCCGCGGTCTTGATCGCCTCAACGGCGGCCTCCATCACGAAGCTTGCCCAGCGATCGGCCAAGCTTGCCTGCAAGGAAGCGTCGGCGGATGCCGTCGCCTCACCGATCGTCTTGAGCGCGCGGGCATAGTCGTTCCCGGCCTTTCGCGCCTTGACCAGACTGACGAGCGACTTGAGCCCTTCCTCGAAAGGGGCGACGTTATGGCCGGCAAGCGCATCCTTGATATCGGCGTATATTTCCTCGGACGGATGCAGGAAATGCGGGAGCGCGGCGTTCCACTGTCCCTGCTTGACCAGTTGGTCGCCAACCATGATATGCCCACGCAGAAGCGCCATCCGCACCGCAAAGGCAAGATCGGGCGGCAAATCGTCCAGCCCTTTCGTCTCGCCCCCCTCGCCTCCTTCAGCCGGCGCCTTGCTAGGTTCCTTGCTCGCCGGCTGGCCATGATCCTCGTGCTGCGCCAGCACAAAGCCTCCAGGCAAAACGCGCGCGATGGCGGTATCGGTTGCCGACTCCGCTGCCATGCCCGGCAGCAAACCAGACGGCTGGCGAACTTCTAAAGCAGGAACATCGGCTGCCCCCGCCGCGGCCGCGGCCGCCGCGATGGCGCCCGTTCCCGCTACCGCGAAGGCACCAACGCCGAGCCAGATCTTGCGTTTTGATTTCATGTTCGCTTCTTGGAATAATTCCAAATTGTGTAGCTGTTACTGATGCTTGTCATTATCATGGCTGGTTGGAATTGACGAGCCCATACACAATGGCGTGACCCCTGGCTAATATGCTCAACGGCATCGCGTTCCGGCTCCCTTGACTTTGTCGAACGAGATTCTTTTTTCCCGCTTGCTGCATTGATCCAAATCAAGGGCGCAAGGCCACATGCAGATTGTCATAAGCGACATTCTTTCAGCTGAAGATATCGCGACCGTGTGCGCCACGCTTGAGCAGGCACGCTTCGTCGACGGCCGCACGACCGCCGGGTTCTCGGCGAGCCTTGTGAAAAACAACCAGCAAGCTGCCGGCGGCGACCGCAAGCTTGAAACCATTCGAAAGCTCATTGCGGCACGCATCCTTGGCAACGAGCTGTTTCAAATCGCGGTGCGCCCAAAACTGCTCTCCCCGTTGCTGTTCTCGCGCTACGACAAGGCCATGCACTATGGCAGCCATGTCGACGACGCATTGATGAACGGCATGCGCGCCGACGTCTCCTTCACGCTTTTCCTGTCCGGACCGGATGAATACGACGCCGGCGAACTTGTCATCGAAAGCCCGGCCGGCGAGGATGCGGTAAAATTAAACGCGGGCTCGCTGGTCGCCTATCCGTCGACTGCGCTGCACCGCGTCAATGACGTCACCCGCGGCTCAAGGCTCGCAGCGGTCGGCTGGGCACGCAGCTTCATCCGCGATCCGGCCCAGCGTGAACTGCTCTTCGACCTGGACACCGCACGGCGGGAAATCTTTGCACGCGACGGCAAATCGAAGGCGTTCGACCTCATTTCAAAGTCGCTATCCAATCTCATGCGGATGTGGGCGGAGGATTGAGGCTAAGCCTCGATCACAATCTTCGGCGCCGCGCGACCAGTGCCTTCGCGAAGCTGGTCACGCACCTTGGCTGCGATATCGCGATAGATCACGGCATGCGGACCGTCGGGCACGGTCGCGACAACCGGCAACCCTGAGTCCGACCGCTCACGGATATCCATGTGCAGCGGCACTTCGCCAAGGAACGGCACGCCCAGGCGCTGCGCCTCGTTACGTGCGCCGCCATGGCCGAATATGTCGGATCGCGAGCCACATTGCGGACAGTGAAAATAGCTCATGTTCTCGACGATGCCGAGCACCGGCACATTGACTTTGCGGAACATCGCGATGCCGCGCCGCGCATCGGCGAGCGCGAGATCCTGCGGCGTCGAAACGATCACCGCGCCCTTGAGGGGCACTTGCTGGGCCATGGTGAGCTGCGCATCGCCGGTCCCTGGCGGCATATCCACCACCATCACGTCAAGCGTTCCCCATTCGACTTCACGAAGCATCTGGGTGAGCGCGGAAATCACCATCGGACCGCGCCAGATCATGGGCGTTTCCTCATCGATCAGAAAGCCGATCGACATGACGGTCAACCCGTAGCGGCTGATCGGCTTGAGCCGCGTGCCGCCAAGCGTCTCCGGCCGCTCCTTGATGGCCAGAAGTTTTGGCAGCGACGGCCCATAAATGTCGGCGTCGAGAATTCCGACCTTGAGGCCGTGGTCGCGCAACCCGAGCGCCAGATTGACAGCAGTGGTCGATTTCCCGACGCCTCCTTTGCCGGAGGCAACCGCAATTATCGCTTCGACCCCGGGGACACCCATCGTCGGCTTCGGCTGGGCGCCGTGCGCATGAGGGGGGGCGGCACCCGCGCTTGACGCGGGGCGAGCCGGTGCCGGGCGAGCAGGCGCTGGACGCGCCGGCGCTGAGCCTGGCTTGCGTTCCGCGGTGAGCGCAACGAGGGCCGATTGCACGCCAGGCAAAGCCCGAACGGCGTCCTCGGCACGCTGGCGGACCGACTCCCAGCGAGCAACATCTGCGGCATCGACCGCAATCGAAAAAAACACTTTGCCATCGCTGACCACCACATCCGACAGCACATCGGCGGACGTCAGCGGCAGCCCATCGGGGCTCGCCACTTTCGCAAGACCGTCGAGAATCTGTTGTTTGGTCGCCGCCATTCGATGTCACCAAATATTGCGATTGCGCCGCCACCATAGGGACAGGAACTGACCGGTCAACGGCCGAAGCAGTTGCACCCTCACGAGATGGTTGACGGGAGCGTTCCGCCGTCGCACTCACTTGGCATATAGGTAGTCGTGATAGCAGCAACAAAGCATTCCGGGAGGACATGATGGCAAAGGTTGCGTTTCTGGGTCTTGGTGTCATGGGCTTTCCCATGGCGGGGCATCTCAAGACCAAAGGCGGCCACGACGTCACCGTCTACAACCGAACAACCGCCAAGGCCGAATCCTGGGTTGCCAAGTTCGGCGGGCGTCTGGCCGCGACGCCGAAAGAGGCGGCCGCGGGCCAGGATTTCGTCATGGCCTGCGTCGGCAATGACGACGATTTGCGCGCGGTCACGCTTGGCCCCAATGGGGCATTCGCGGGCCTGTCGGCCGGCGCCGTATTCGTAGACCACACCACGGCATCGGCTGAAATTGCCCGCGAACTCCACGCCGAAGCGAAGAAACGCGGCTTTGACGCCGTCGATGCCCCGGTTTCCGGCGGCCAGGCCGGCGCGGAAAATGGCGCACTGACGGTCATGTGCGGCGGCGATGCCGCCCCCTACACCCGCGCCGAGGCCGTGATCGCCGCTTACGCGAAGATGTGCAAGCTCATCGGGAGCCCGGGCGCAGGCCAGCTCACCAAGATGGTCAACCAGATTTGCATTGCCGGCCTCGTGCAGGGCCTGGCCGAAGGCCTGCACTTCGCCCACAAGGCGGGCCTCGACGTCGAGGCCGTGATCGCGACCATTTCGAAGGGCGCCGCGCAGTCCTGGCAGATGGAAAACCGCTACAAGACCATGAATGACGGAAAGTTCGACTTCGGTTTTGCGGTGGATTGGATGCGCAAGGACATGTCGCTTTGCCTGGGCGAGGCGAGGCGCAACGGCGCAAGCCTCCCCGTGACGGCGATGGTCGACCAGTTCTATGCGGAAGTGCAAAAGATGGGCGGCCGTCGCTGGGACACATCGAGCCTCATCGCACGGCTGGAGCGTCCTTAGGGGCCCGCGCCGGGAGCGGCATCGGCGCGAACAATCCGATCAAATAACTGATTCGATTGCGTGTCCCAGGCGCAGCGTAGCACGAGCGTTCTTCACGCGAATCTTACGCTGCACGTTATCCTGAAACCTTTCAAGCTCCACAACGTTTGTTGCGGCGGCCGGCTTGCGGCGCCTGGGCCGCGGCAGTATTATGTGTTAACGGCTACCCGAGGTGGAGCACGTCATGGAACAATGGCCCGAGCGCTTTGTCTATGTGTGCAACGCCTCGCGCGCCTCGCTGGTCAACATCTTGCCGATGGTGCACGCCGGGATTGATCGGATCGAAGAACTGGTCATCTTCTGCGGTGCCAGGTCACTCCATTCGAAGGATGCAAACGAGATCGCGGAGGCGATCGATCCGGCCAATCGGCTGCGGCGCAACGCCAGCCAGTGGTCGAAGGGGCGGCTGTCGGGAAAACGCATTTCGGTTTTCCCCGGCGACGCGACCGATATCGCCAAGTGGCTGCGCCACATGACGGCCGTGTTCGAGCGGCCCGGGGCGGAAAAGTTGCCCGTCATCTACAACGTCAAGGGCGGCACCAAGGAAATGGGGCTTGGCGGCGCGATCGGCGCCGCCAACCGCGATTTCTGGATCGTCACTGTCACGGAGACGCCGGTCGGTGTGCAAGTCGTCCGCCCAGATGGCCAAAAACCCTTGGCACGGCATGGCGAATTGACGCTTGCCGACTATCTCGCAGCCTATGGCTTCATCGAGAAGGATGCGACCGTCCGGTTCGCGGCCGAAGCGATGTACGCGGCCAACCGGGACCGCATCGCCACTTATGCCAATCGCATTCTGCCGAAACCGCCGTCAAACCTGACGCAAATGGAAAGCATCATGCGCGGGTTGTACAGGATCATCGAGCCGCTCCACGACAGTTCGGGACGGCATTTTTATCCCGGCACGATCAGCGCCGCAGGCGTCGAACGCGTGGTGCGCAAGGAAGTATTGGGGCTCCTGGAAGCCATGGATGGGTTTCTGGGATGCCGGCTCGGCCCCATTGGGGACACACTCGACGTCACGCAAAAAGACGCGTTGCGCTTCATGGGCGGCGGCTGGTTCGAGGCCTATCTATTCAACCGATTGACAACCGCCCTGCAAGGAACCGATGGCGCGCAGCTTTACGCCAACCTCCACCTCGCCCACGCCCATGCGGATGGTCTCGTCGGCCCGGACATGGCGGAATTGGACATCGTCCTGCTCGTCAATAGCCAGCTGCACATCATCGAGGCCAAGACGTCGAGCATGACCACTGCGGCGGCGAAACGAAACTACGAATCGTCGATCGCGCAAAGTCATTCGATCCAAGCCCAACTCGTTGGCCAGACCGGTAAGATTCTCCTTTGCAATCCCCGCGACGACGAAGCCAGCGTTCGGAAGGAAGACGAAACCGGGGTTCACCCCCAACGCGGCGGCCGGGAACTTTTCCTCGGCGCCGGCGCCGTCGACGCGCTCATCGTTCGCGTGAAGGAACTGGTGGCGGCCGCGTCATAGCTATCCACACCAAGCGTCAGAACTCGATCACCTCCCCATCCCGCGCGACCAACAGGCCGGCGCGGGCGACCTCATGGCGGTGCTCCAGCATCAACGAACTCATATGCGTCACCATGATTCGGCGCGCACGAAGTTGGGGCAGCCGTGCCTCGATAGTCTCCCAGCTCAGGTGGCCCGGAAAGCGTCCCTGATAGGCATAGCACTCGACAACAAAAAGATCGGCGCCGGCCGCGACCTGCACCAGCGCGTCGGTCCATTCCGTGTCGCCCGAATAGGCGAACGATCGCGCCCCGTCGGTAATACTCACCGCAGTCGAGGGCGCGCCCGATCGATGCACGACTTCCGTCGTCTCGACCGTATGGCCCAGGATGTCGGCCGGCTCTCCGGGCACGATCTCGACGATCTCAAGGGGAAATCGCCATTGATTGGCGGTGGCGCCTGGAAAAAAGACTTCCAATGCCGCCATGATCCGATCACGCGTTCCAGGCGGCCCCGCAATCGTGAGCGGGCGCTTTCGGCGGGTCAGCAGTTGCGCCTCCAGCAACAGAAACGGCAGCCCACCGAAATGGTCGCCGTGAAGATGCGAGAGGACGACGCCCTCGACTCGGTCGAAATCGAGGTTGCGGGTCTTCAAGGCAACCGGTGATGTTGCGCCGCAATCAACAAGCAGCGTTGTTTTCGCGGTTTCGAGCCAGAAGCAGGTGTTGAATCGCCCGCCGGAGCCGAAGGCATCACCACAGCCGACAATAATCAGTCGCATCGTTCTAGGCCTGCGCACTTGGACGTGCCGAAATATCACCGTGCCAGCGCATCACATTGGCGCACGCGCCCGGCACGTCGAGTCGAGCCAGCTTCATGAAGTCGAGCGTCACGAGGCCGGTAATGTCCGCCACCGAGAAACGGTCGCCAGCAACAAACTGCCTACCTTTAAGGGCATCGTCGAGAATATTCAGGAAGTCCACGATACGCGGCTTGTTGGCCTCGGCCCAGGCCGGGACCTGTGGCACCTCCCTCGCCTGCATGGCGGGATGGCTGTTGCGAAAAACATGGCTTACCGGGAACAGGAAGTTGAGTTCAAGGCGCCGGTTCCACATTTCAATCGCAGCGATTTCCAATGGATCACGCCCAAACAGCGATGGCTCCGGGTTGAGCGCTTCAAAATAGCGGCAGATCGCAATTGATTCGGCAATGACCGTCCCGTCGTCGAGAACCAGCACCGGCACCCGCTGGATCGGGTTGATCTTCGTGAATTGTGCCGATTTTTGCGCAAGCGCGCCGAGATCGACCTGTTCCATGGGTACCGTCACGCCCTTCTCGGCAAGATAGACCCGCACCCGCCGGGGATTGGGCGCCCGGCCGCCGTCATAGAGTTTCATAAGCAACCAGTTGTTAATACGTATGACCAGAGCCCTTGATTCAAGCCATCTCGTCACAGAAGCTAATTATTTACCCAGGTTCTTAGTACCCTCTTAAGGTTGGTTTTAAGGAATTTGCGGGACCTTGTGCAGACCACCAAGCACTGCGCGCGCTCACGGGCTTCATCCAGCGACATCTGCCGTTGGGCCAAGGTTCAAGAGCGGGGCCTCAGTACCACAAATTAGTACCATAATTTCATGGGCGTAGACCGCGAACATCGTGACTTTGCGCCAACCTCCGGCGGCCAATCGGCCGCAGGCGACTCACTCGCCGACGGCGGGCTGCCGGTCGACGGGGGACCAAAGGTGGCGGGCGGCCAACTGGCCGCGGGTGGCCCATCGGCCGAAGGGGGCATGAAAGCCGAAAAGGGTATGACGGCCGACCACCGTCGCGAGACCGACCGGCGCAAGACCGCACGGCGCAACGCCAGGCGGCACGTGCGGGAAGTGCGGGATCGATTGGCTTCCGCCAACGCCGCGCGCCCGGTGTTCGATTACGAGCTATTGCGCGGTTTTGCCCAAAACCGAGTCTCCGCATCGCTGGTCGTCGTGCTTCTGGTCGGCATGGTCGGATCACTCTCGAGCATCTGGGTCGGACGATTCACGGCCGCGATCTGGACCGCCGCCGTGCTGGTCATCCACGCCGTCTTTGTGATGATGTGCCGGCAATTCATGGCCGAGAAGCAACGCGCACAAAATGTCCGCGCTTGGCGCAGGCGCTTTGTCGTGCTCGACCTGTGCTTCGGCCTGGCCTGGATGTCCATCCTGGTGCAGCCGATCGGCGTCGAAGAGGGGTCGGGCACGTTCATGCTGTTCGTCATGCTGCTCGTTGTCGCAATATCGAGCATGCTGGCATCGAACGTGCCACTCGCGGTTTATGCCTCGACTTTGCCGGTCACCATCGCGGTCACGCTCGGCTTTGTGTCCAAGGGGACGCTGCGCGACCAAATCCTTGCCGCGATGACGCTGACCGCGCAGGGATACTTTTCCCTGCTCGTGTATCGGCTCTATTCGGCTACGCTTGCGACGCTGCAAGCGCGCGCCGAGAAGGATGCTCTGATTGGCGAGCTTGAAGCCTCGAAAGCCATTTCGGACGAAGCACGGCGCCGGGCGGAAGGCGCCAATGTCGCCAAGTCGCGCTTCCTCGCACAAATGAGCCACGAACTGCGTACGCCGCTCAACGCCATCCTCGGCTTTTCCGAAGTGATGAAAACCGAAATTTTTGGGCCGCATAGCTCTTCGGCCTACAAAGACTATTCCAACGATATCCACGTGTCCGGCGTGCATCTCTTGGGCCTGATCAACGAAATTCTCGACCTGTCCCGCATTGAAGCCGGCCGATATGAACTCAACGAAGCTGTGGTATCTCTCGCAACCGTTGTCGCGGAATGCAGCCACCTGCTGGGCATGCGCGCCAAAAGCCGCCGTCTCGTCGTCCACGAATTGTTCGAACCCGACCTGCCACCCTTGTGGGCCGACGAGCGCGCCATTCGCCAGATTTGTCTCAACCTCCTGGGCAACGCCATCAAGTTCACTCCGCCGGGCGGCGAAATCTGGCTTAAGGTCGGATGGACAGCATCGGGTGGGCAATATATGAGCATAAAAGATTCCGGTTCCGGAATTCCGGACGAAGAAATACCGATCGTGCTCGCCTCTTTCGGACAGGGATCGAATTCAATCAAATCAGCTGAACAGGGCGCAGGCTTGGGATTGCCGATTGCCAAGAGTTTGGTCGACCTCCACGGCGGCACCTTCACGTTCAAATCAAAACTGCGTATCGGCACCGAAGTGCTCGTCACTTTCCCGCCGGAGCGGGTCTCTCTCCCGCCGGAGCGGGTCTCTCTCCCGCCCGAACGGATCACGACCGCGCTCGCACCGCTCGCACCGCTTATCGAACCGTCGCCGCCGATCCAGCCCGTATCGTCGAAAGCCATTTGAGGCCGATCCCGTGCGCAGCGCTCTTTTTGTCCTGATCGTCGTTCTGGCTGTAGCGCTGCTCGGCTTCCTTGCGCGACCGGAAGCAATGCCTGCCCTCGGCAAGATCGACGACTGGTCATTGTCGTTGAGGATTTTCATCGGATGCCTGATCGTTGGGATTTTGTTGGCATCGTTTCGTCAACGCCTGACCCACGCCATCGCATCAATCCTGGTCTGGGGCTCGATCGTCGTCGTCCTTGCGGTCGGCTATACGTATCGCTTCGATTTACGCGATGTCGCGGACCGGGTCATGGCGGAACTGTTGCCCGGACGCGCGGCCACGCGCGGACGGCTTGTCGAGATCGTGCGCACCGGCAACAACTTTCCGGTCCTCGCGCAGGTCAACGGCGCCCATGTCGCGATGTTGCTCGACACCGGCGCGACCTCCGTCGTGCTCACCCAGGAGGCTGCGAGATCAGCCGGCCTGCCGCTCGAAGTGCTTGCCTACACGGTCAGTGTCGAGACCGCCAATGGGCGAACGCGTGCCGCCCCTGTCACCATCGATGCGATCACCATCGGCGGCATTACGGAGCGCGCCGTGCCGGCCCTGATCGCACAACCCGGCCAGCTGCAAACAAACCTCTTGGGTATGAGCTTCCTCAACCGGCTGCAAAGCTGGGAGGTGCGCGGTGACAAGCTGATGCTGCGCGGCAAGTAACAGAAGATTCAATAAATCAGACTCACGAGAAATCGCAACGAGGCCGCCAGCAAGAACAAGCCGAAGACAATTTCAAGATTTCGCTTGGGCATCGCATGGGCAAGCCGCGCCCCCAAGGGCGCGATGAGACTCGATACCGGCGCCATCAGGGCAACGCCAACAAACGATACAAACCCGATTGAAAAAGCCGGCATCATGGATTGCTGCGGCAGTCCGGCCAACATATAGCCGATCATTCCGACAATCGTAACTGGCACACCGAGCCCGGCCGACGTCGCTACCGCATTGTGAATCGACTTGCCATGCAGGGTGAGGATCATGTTGGAAACGGAGCCTCCGCTGATCCCCATCAGCGATGCCGCAAGGCCAATCCCGTAACCATAGATCCTGTTGCCGATGCCGTGCGGCAGGTCGTCGGCCAGCCGCCATGCATCGCCGCCGGCCAGGAGTTTGACCGCAATGATCATGGCGACGACCACATAGGCAATCGTCAGCACCTTGCCGGGCGCGAATGCCGCAATCAGGGAGCCGGTCGCAACACCGAGGACGGCGGGAACCGCCCAGGCCCGCACGACATCCACGAGTACGGCACCGTGCGCCCGATGCGTGAGATAGGATCGAATATTGGTTGGGACGATGATCGCAATCGAGGTGCCGACGCAAAGCTGCATGCGGACCTCTTCCGGCACGCCCAGCACCCGAAAGACCTCGTATAGCACCGGGACAATGATTCCGCCGCCGCCGATCCCGAACATTCCGGCAAGCGTGCCGGTCACCAGGCCGCCGGCAACAATCGCCCCTGCCAGCCAGGCGATATCTTCGATAGGAATTCCGAACATGCATCTCCCCGCGGCACAAAATCGGGTGTGCGCCAATCCTGCGAGCCTGTCCATATCCAGGTGTTCAGCTTCCTACGGCAGTGGTGCACACTGTCAAAAAGTGCAATACGAAGTGACACTAAAGCGCGTCCACGAGCCCGCGCGGAAACCCGACAGAACATCGCGACGCTGACCGCATCAGGAGCCCACGTGATGGCCGCGACACTTGAAATTCTCGCGAGTGCAGCGACGGTCGTCTATGTGTTGCTCGCCATCAAGCGCAGTCTTTGGCAATATCCGGTTGGGCTCGTGGCCACGGCCCTGTTTGCCGTCGTATTTCACGACGCCCGGCTCTATGCGAGCGCCGCGCTGCAGGGAGTGTTCGCAGCCGTGCAAATCTATGGCTGGTGGTACTGGTTGCGCGGCAACGATGGCGGTCGGCCAAAGATCACCACAACGCCGCTTGTTTTCGTTGCAGCGTGTTGCGGCGGCGCCGTCGCATTTGCGGGCGCGCTGAGCTGGGTGTTGCAGAACTTGACTGACGCCAAAATGGCTTTCGCTGATTCGCTCATCTTCGCCTTGAGCGTGGTCGCACAGACCATGTTGGGACGCAAGATTATCGAACACTGGATCGTCTGGATGATCGTGAATAGCCTCGCGGTCGGGGTGTATGCGTCGCAGCAGCTATGGGTGACGGCGGCGCTCTATGTCGGCCTCTTTGTCAGCACCTTCTGGGGCTATTGGGAATGGCGGCAGGAAATGTATGGGACCCCGGGCGGGGGACAAACCCCAGTTTCGAAGTAGCTTTGGAACAGCGGCCCTCAAGCCGCCGCGTGCGCCACGTCGGCATCCGCAACGAGCGTCAATGCTCCATTAAGAACCTCGACGCCTGCCCCTGGTCTTACAGATTCCGTCGCGAGATGCCGGCGAAAGGCGCGCGCGCCCGGTACACCGCGAAACAGCCCAAGGATATGGCGCGTGATGGACGACAGGCGCACGCCTTGGTCAAGCTGGCGAGCCACATAGGGGACGAGAGCCGCAATGGCGGCCTTCGGCGTCGCCAAGCGCGCGGGCTCGCCGAACAACAACGGGTCGACCGCGAGAAGCTGCCAGGGCTCCTGGTAGGCCGCGCGTCCCATCATGACCCCGTCAACACGGCCAAGATGGCCCCGTGCCTGATCGATGTTCGTAATGCCGCCATTGATGATCACCGGCAAGCGCGGATGGGCGAGTTTGAGGCGATAGACGCGGTCGTAGTCAAGCGGCGGCACGTCGCGGTTCTCGCGCGGCGACAGTCCTTGCAGCCAGGCCTTGCGGGCATGCACGATCAGCGCGTCGACGCCGGCCTGCTCGACAGCCGCGGTCAGTGTCTCCAGCGCAACTTCCGGGTCCTGCTCGTCGATTCCGATGCGACATTTGACGGTCACCGGAACGCGCACGCTGGCCTTCATGGCGGCGACGAGATCGCCGACCCACAATGGCTCCGCCATCAGGCAGGCGCCGAAGCGGCCGTCCTGGACGCGGTCTGAAGGACATCCGACGTTGAGATTGACTTCCTCGAAGCCAAGATCTTCGGCAATGCGCGCCGACCGCGCCAGCGCCGCCGGATCGCTGCCGCCAAGCTGCAGGGCGACTGGATGTTCGGCCGGGTCATAGCCCAAGAGCCGCGCCCGGTCGCCATTCAGCACCGCGCCCGTCGTGATCATCTCGGTATAAACGAGGGCGCGCCGAGTGAGCAGGCGATGGAAGAACCGGCAATGCCGATCCGTCCAGTCCATCATCGGCGCAATGGAAAAACGTCGGTCTAACATATTGTTTTTACTGATCTTTAGAGAACGCATCGGCATCGACCGTTCTTGGAACGACAAATCACCAGAGCGATAGAGCCGAGGCATTTTCCTTTTCTTTTCAAACATTTGAGATCGCCCATCTTGGTGACCGTCATTTAAGTTACCTAACCTGGCACCGAGCACTATCATGCTGTGCCTACTCGGCCAGACTAGCGCCGCGCTTCACGCGCGCCTAGGCGCATCAGGCTTCGATCGTAGATTCGGCGGCCTCGTCGCAGGAAAAGGGTGCCCACAATCAACTCGTTCATGCTTTCGCAGCACATTCCAAATGCACAACTGATTGTGTATCCGGACGCCGGTCATGGCGCGCTGTTCCAGTATCCCGAACTCTTTGTGGCGCACACGAAGGTCTTCTTGGATGCCTGAAGCTGCGATGAAGTGCCGAGTTTGGTAAGGACGCAAACCATCGCCAGCAAACGGTTGAAACGCCTATCGCCAGGACGAATGCTCCCCTCCTAGATTAAAATGCCCAGCACGTCTTCCAAAGGGGAAGTGTCATGATTTTAGGACTGTCGACATCGACGTTCACCTCGGTGCATGTCGCCTTAAGCCTTTTCGGGGTCCTCTCCGGGGTCATCGTGCTCTATGACATGGTCCGCGCTACGAGACTCGAAGGCTGGACCGCCCTCTTCCTCGCCACCACGGTGTTGACGAGCGTCACTGCGTTTTTCTTTCCCTCCACGAGCTTCGGGCCGGCCCACGGCGGCGGCGTCTTATCGCTGGTGGCGCTGGCGGCGGCGATCGTCGCGCTGTACTTCTTCCGCCTCGCCGGACCGTGGCGGTGGATTTACATCGTGGGTGCGGTGCTCGCTCTCTATCTCAACGTCTTCGTCGCCGTCGTGCAGGCGTTCCAGAAGCTGCCGCCGCTGGCGGCGCTGGCGCCAACACAATCGGAACCTCCGTTCCTGATTGCGCAGTTTGTCGTGATGGCGGTCTTCATAG
>DATGVJ010000449.1:0-18467 GCA_035300505.1 Xanthobacteraceae bacterium | reverse complement strand
GAACCGACCACCTTGCCGTCCTTCTCGATGAGGCTGCCCTGCGAACTCGCCGGGAAGATCACCCCCGCGATCCCGGTCATGGCGAGCGGATAGGCGAGGCCCGTTATCAGCGTCAGTGCGACGATGAACACGATGGCGGGGCGGATTTCTTTCAACATGACTTCTCTCCTCGGTCCAAATTCTCAAACCAGGTGCAAGGCCGTGACCACGAGGTCGATCGCCTTGATGCCGATGAACGGGATGATGATGCCGCCGAGGCCATATACCAGCAGATTACGCTGGAGCAGCGGCCCGGCTCCGATCGGGCGGTACCGCACACCCTTGAGCGACAGCGGAATGAGGGCGATGATGATCAACGCGTTGAAGATGATCGCCGACAGGATCGCGCTCTCCGGACTCACCAGGTTCATGATGTTGAGAGCTTGCAATGGTCCACTGGTTGCGCACGGCGCGATGTAGAGCGCAACGAACATCGCCGGGATGATGGCGAAATACTTTGCCACGTCGTTGGCGATGGAGAACGTCGTGAGGGCACCGCGCGTCATAAGGAGCTGCTTGCCGATTTCGACGATTTCAATGAGCTTGGTCGGGTTGGAGTCAAGATCGACCATATTGCCGGCCTCACGCGCAGCCTGCGTGCCGGTATTCATGGCGACGCCGACATCCGCCTGCGCCAGTGCCGGGGCATCGTTGGTGCCGTCGCCGCACATGGCGACGAGCTTGCCCTTGGCCTGCTCGTCACGGATGAGCTGAAGTTTGTGCTCAGGTGTCGCCTGGGCAAGGAAGTCATCGACGCCGGCCTCTGCCGCGATCGCCGCCGCTGTGGTCGGATTGTCGCCGGTGATCATGACGGTGCGGATGCCCATGCGGCGCAGTTCCGCAAAACGCTCGCGGATGCCGCCCTTGACGATGTCCTTGAGGTGGATCACGCCGAGCAACTTGCCGTCCTTGGCAACCGCCAGCGGGGTCCCACCGGATTTCGCAATCGCGTCCGCGATCGCGGTGACCTCCCGTACGATGTCGGCACCGATCGCCGGCTGCAGCACACGCGCGGCGCCGCCCGCGGTCGCAGCCACCGCCGGCGTATTGAGGTAGTTCAGGATTGCATCCACCGCCCCTTTGCGAACCCACGAACCGGCCACCTCAACGCCGCTCATTCGGCTCTGCGCGGTGAACGGAATGAAGTTGGCCCGCAGCTCGGCCAGATCGCGGCCGCGGATGCCGTATTTCTCCTTGGCGAGCACCACGATGGAGCGGCCTTCGGGGGTCTCGTCGGCGAGCGAGGCGAGTTGCGCCGCGTCCGCCAATTCCTGCTCGGCCACGCCGCGTACGGGCTTGAACTCGGTTGCCTGACGGTTACCAAGCGTGATGGTGCCGGTCTTGTCGAGGAGAAGCGTATCGACATCGCCCGCCGCCTCGACAGCACGGCCCGACATGGCCAGCACGTTGAAACGCACCAGCCGGTCCATGCCGGCGATGCCGATGGCGGACAAGAGAGCGCCAATGGTCGTCGGGATCAGGGTGACGAACAGCGCCACCAGGATAACCACCGAGACCGTGCCGCCCGCATAGGTCACATAGCTCGGGATCGTGACCGTCGCGAACACGAAGATAATGGTCAGGCCGACGAGCAGGATGTTGAGCGCGATCTCGTTGGGCGTCTTCTGGCGCTCGGCGCCCTCGACCAGCTTGATCATGCGGTCCAGGAACGTCGAGCCGTGAGCCGCGGTAACGCGCACCTTGATCCAATCGGACAGCACCTGCGTGCCGCCGGTGACGGCCGAACGGTCGCCGCCGGACTCCCGGATGACAGGTGCGGATTCGCCGGTGATAGCCGCCTCGTTGACCGAGGCAACGCCTTCAACGATCTCGCCGTCAGACGGGATCGTCTCGCCCGCCTCGACAACCACCACGTCGCCTACCTTGAGGCTGGTGCCGGGAACCATCTTGTAGTTGTGACGGTCGGGTCCGGTCAGCAGCTTGGCCTGCGATTCGGTTCGGGTCTTGCGCAACGCGTCGGCCTGCGCCTTGCCGCGGCCCTCGGCGATCGCTTCGGCGAAGTTGGCGAACAGCACGGTGAACCAGAGCCAAATCACGATCTGGAACTCAAAGCCGATGTGCCCGGCGCCGGTCACGAGGTCGCGCACCAGGATGACGGTGGTCAACACCGAGACGACCTCCAGCACGAACATTACTGGATTCTTCATCAGGGTCCGCGGGTTGAGCTTGACGAAGGCCGAGACGATGGCCGGCGTCACGATCTTGGGATCGAGCAGCGCCGAGACCGGCATGCGCTTGCGAATATTCGACGTTTCCATGACGATACTCCGGATCAATTCGAAGAGAACAGCGTGCCGGCGCTCATCGCGAAATGCTCGACGATGGGTCCTAGCGCGAGTGCAGGGAAGAAGGTGAGGCCGCCGACGATCAGGATCACGCCCACGACCAGCCCGACGAACAAGCCTCCATCGGTCGGAAACGTGCCGACCGACGCCGGCACCGACTTCTTGGCCGCGAGCGAGCCCGCAATGGCCATAGCCGGAATGATCATCCAGAAACGCCCGACGAACATGGCGATGGCGCCGGTGATGTTGTAGAAGGGGATATTGCCTGTGAGGCCAGCGAAAGCCGAGCCGTTGTTGCCGGTCTGCGAGGTGTAGGCATAGAGCACTTCCGTGAAGCCATGCGGTCCCGGATTCGCTATCGAGGCAAGCGCCGGCTTCACCACAACGCCGACGGCCGTCCAGCCCAGATACATCAGCGGCAGGATCAGGATGGCGAGCATGGCCATCTTGACTTCCTTGGCTTCGATCTTCTTGCCGACATATTCCGGGGTGCGGCCGACCATCAGGCCGGCGACGAAGATCGCCAGGATGACGAACAGCAGCATGCCGTACATGCCGGCGCCGACACCACCGACGATGACCTCGCCGAGTTGGATATTGATCAGCGGGATCATGCCGCCGAGCGCAGTGAACGAATCGTGCATGGCATTGACGGCGCCGCACGAGGCCGCGGTCGTGATGACGGCAAAGAGGGCCGAGGCGACGATACCGAAGCGCACTTCCTTGCCTTCCATATTGCCGCCGGTAAGACCCATGGCGGTCAGCGCGTCATTGCCGTGGGCTTCGGCCCAGTAGCAGACGATGACACCTGCGATGAACAGCACGCCCATCACTCCCAGGATGGCCCAGCCCTGGCGCTGGTTACCGACCATGCGGCCGAACACGTTGGTGAGGGCCGCCCCGATTGCGACGATCGAGATCATCTGTACGAAGTTCGACAGCGCAGTCGGATTCTCGAACGGATGCGCCGCGTTGGCATTGAAGAAGCCGCCGCCGTTGGTGCCGAGCATCTTGATGGCGACCTGCGAGGCGACCGGGCCGACCGCGATGGTCTGCTTCGCGCCTTCGAGCGTTGTCGCCTCGACATAAGGTCCAAGCGTCTGCGGCATGCCCTGGGCGACCAGGAAGATCGTATAGACGATGCAGATCGGAAGGAGAATGTAGAGCGTACAGCGCGTGACATCGACCCAGAAATTGCCGATCGTTCTCATCGACGCGCGCGCAAAGCCGCGTATCAGCGCCACCGCAAGCACGATGCCAGTCGCCGCGGACAGAAAGTTCTGGTGCGTCAGGCCTACCATCTGCACGAGATAGGACAGCGTGCTTTCGCCGCCGTAGTTCTGCCAGTTGGTGTTGGTGATGAAGCTCACCGCTGTATTGAACGACAGATCCTCCGCCACCGCGGATTGATCCGCCGGATTGAAGAAGGGAATCACGCCTTGCAGCCGCATCAGAGCGTACAGGATGAGAAAGCCGCCGATGTGGAAGAACAGCATGGCGATCGTGTAGGTCACCCAATGCTGCTCGCGCTTTTCGTCGACGCCCCCGGCCCAATAAAGCGCCGCTTCGACCGGCCGTAACACCGGCGAGAAGAATGTGCGCTCACCATTGAACACGCGCGTCATGTAGGCGCCGAGGAACGGCACGATCGCGACAACGATGGCGCAGTAAAGCAGAATTTGAATCCAACCGATAATGGTCATGGTCGTGTGGCCTTCTGTTGCTTGCGATGATCTTTCCCGAAAACCGGTTTCCAGTTTTCGCGATCATGCGCGTCAGAACCGCTCGGGCTTGAGAAGAGCGTAGGTGAGATAGACCATCAGCCCTACGGTCACGAGTGCAGCGAGCGAATAATCGAAGATCATGGGATTCTCCTCAGAGCCGGTCGCAAACGATCGTGTAGCCGATCGATAGCGCGAAAAAACCGAGGCCTATGGCCAGCATGATGACGTCAAGCATGGGAAACTCCTTGCGGCACGCGTGTATGCCCGATCAGCGCACGCATTCGCGCAGCCACGCGCCTTGATGCAAACCAACGGATCTGTGAAAGGCGTTCCATTCCGCGCGAGCGATCATACAATTGCCACTTGCCGCGTAGGAATTCGAGACGGAGTGGGCGGCAACGTTATAGGAATCCTATAAAGATCGGAACGCGGCGGCATAGCCGCGGCATAAACGAATAATTCAGACTGCCTTGACGAGTGGAACGGCGTTCCTGCGAAATGAACCAGCAGCCTCTTATGAAACGACTCCAGAATCCTTATGAAATCCCTATACCGTAACGGCTACCTCCATCTCGCTTCTATATGCGGTTTTGACCATCTTCGTGGGGCGGCCATCTCGGGCCGCGGCTAAAATGAGATGTGTCATGTTGTTCAATCCGAAACACGATGGGGACTTCGACGGGTTGGAGGCTAAGCTTCGTCGCGCCGAGGAGGTCACATCCGAACTGATGTCCGATGTGATGGCGATTGGGTGCGGACGCTTCCATGCCCTCGGAGCCGCCACGAAAGTCAAGGTCAGTCGGCTGATCGAGGCCGGTGCCTGGACCGATGCAGCGCTTGCGCTGCTCGTGCTTGAACTCCCGCGATGGAAGCTTCGACGCATCATGCAAGATGACGGCGAGTGGCTCTGCACCCTGTCAAAGCAGCCAGGGGTTCCGTTGGAGTATGATGAGGTCTCAGAGGCCAGCCACGAAATTCTTCCGCTGGCGATCCTTGTAGCCTTTGTTCAGGCGAGGCAGCTCGCGACTACGAACGTTGCCGTGAACTCGGTTCCTCAGGTTAAACCTTCACTTGGTCACGCAATGTGCTGCGACAATTTCTAGTGAACGTGAGCATGATCGAAATCGCTTTGCCGATGCCTGCCAACAATCTCTCGCACGTGTGCGAGGACGATTGGAAGACCCGTCGGTGACCGGATCAACCGCGGTCCCCAAATAGGAAAATCGAAGATCTACGACAGCAAGGAAAATGTGTCATGTACAAAGCCGAACCTCCCAGTTGCGCCAACTCAGAATCACCCCTTTTTCTGATTGGCAAAGACAGTCACGGCTGTTGGGTCGTCCAGGATGAAAGCTGCCTTCGTGGCGGCCTCTTCATCGACCGTGTTGAAGCACTGAAGTTCGCAATGTTCGAGAATGGGCACCGGCCGCAGGACGTGATCATGGTCCCTGACGTACTCGAACTGAACATGAGCGCCAATTTCAATACAGGCCGGCACTCCAGCGCCAATGGGCAAACCCCACTTCAGCGGGTCGCGTAGCCAACGCGCGCTCATCCTCAACATCGCCAAATAGTCAAGTCGAGAGGAGACAGGTCATGGACGCCCTCAAGCCGACAGTCGCGGGCGAGCGAATCATCGCAACGATGATTGAGCTTGCCCGGTTTTCCAACCATCATCGAATCATCTTGTCGGGTTCGAACAGCCCGCACGAAATGTTTGAGCTGCACCGCCGTGGGTACAATCGCGTCGCGACCACGGCGGACTGTGGCCTGCCTCGCGGTCAATACGATGTTGCCTTGGTCGAATGGCGACTACCCGCTATCAAGGCGCTCGAAACCACGCTGGGCTGGCTCGTGCACTTCCTGGCGCCGAGCGGTGTTCTGGTCATATGGGTTGATGCCAGCCAAGGCACGAACCAGCGTAGACTTAGACTAATCCTTAAAAATTTGGGTTTCCGCCTCGAGGCGGGAAGCCCCTGTGAGGGCGGCCTTGTCGTTGCGGCGCGGCGGCTCGTCGTCAATCTACAAGCCACTGCCGCGTGAGGGCTGCGTCGTGCCGGCAATACCTGGATGCCACGTTTCGAGATTGTCAGGCTTCGCACCCGCGGTACCAACACCGTTCGATGGGGACGGAGCGCTGGACAGCGTTGCATTAGAGCGCTTCTGCGACACGCAAGTTCGGGACGGAGCCACCGCACTGGTCGTCTGTGGCGCCACCGGTGAAGCGCCAACCCTGAGTCGCGCCGAGCATGACCACATCGTGCGCATCGCCGTGGAAGTCGCAAATGGCCGGATACCTGTGATCGCCGGCGCTGGATCGAATTCGACAAAACAGGCGATTGAACTGGCCAAGGATGCCGAGGCCGCTGGCACCGATGCCATTTTGTCGGTCGTTCCTTATTACAACAAGCCGATGCAGGCCGGCATGTGCGCCCATTTTCGTGCGATCGCTGATTCGATTGGGCTTCCGATCATTCTTTACGACGTACCCTCTCGCACGGTGTGCGGGCTTGCCGACGCTACAGTCGCGGCGCTGGCAGAAAGACCACAGTTCATTGGACTGAAGGATGCAACTGGTGACATGACACGACCGCTGCGCCTAAGGGGGCTGTTAGGGTCGGATTTTCGCTTACTGTCGGGCGACGACGCGACGTCCCTGGCGTTCATCGCTCAAGGCGGTGATGGCTGTATTTCGGTGACATCCAACATCGCGCCGGCGCTGTGCCGCAGCATGTACTTGGCCTTCATGCGCGGCCAGATTGCTCAGGTCCAGCGCCTTTCGGTCGATTTCATGAAATTGACACTCGCACTTTCGACCGAGACCAATCCCACGCCGGTGAAATACGCGCTGAGTTTGCGCAAGCACATGTCGTCGAGGGTTCGATTGCCCCTCGTTGAGCCGAGTGACAGAACCAAAGCGGCCGTTGCCTCTGCGTTGGCAAGTGTGTGGGAAAACCGCCCGGATGACATAATCGGGAGTTCGACCGACTCAACTATGGATATGTCTCAATTAGGCACCGAACCGGCATTTCTCACACTGGTGTGAGCCTGCGCCGGATGCGAGATGGATCACTCTTCGATATCGAACCGAACGCCCTGCGCGAGCGGAAGCTGTGTCCCGAAGTTGATCGTGTTGGTGGCGCGACGCATGTAAGCCTTCCACGCATCGGAGCCGGCCTCGCGACCGCCGCCTGTCTCCTTTTCACCGCCAAAGGCGCCGCCGATCTCCGCTCCGGAAGGCCCAATGTTGACGTTGGCAATGCCGCAGTCCGAACCCGTCGTTGACATGAATCTCTCCGCCTCGCGCATGTCGAGGGTGAAGATGGATGAAGAGAGACCGGCACCGACGGCGTTGTGCAACGCAATTGCCTCGTCGAGTTCGGAGTAACGCATCACGTAGAGTATAGGCGCAAAGGTTTCGCGCAACACCGGGCCCGTGTGCTCCGGCATTTTGCAGAGAGCGGGACGCACGTAATAGCCATTTTCGCCTGTGATCCCGTTGACGCGCTCCCCGCCGTGCACGTCGCCGCCAGCCTGGCGCGCCTCTTCGAGTGCCTGCTGCATGCTCTCGAAAGCACGCCGGTCGATAAGCGGACCGACGAGCGTTGCTGCATCGCGGGGGTCGCCGACCTTTACCGACGCGTAAACCCGGGAGAGCCTCGACACCAGGCGGTCATAAACGTCCTCATGCACGAAAAGCCGCCGCAGGGTTGTGCAACGCTGGCCCGCTGTGCCCATGGCGGCGAAGGCGATGGCGCGGACCGCGAGATCGAGATCGGCCGAGGGAGCAACAATGGCGGCGTTGTTGCCACCGAGCTCAAGGATCGCGCGGGCGAAACGGGCGGCGAGCCGCGGGCCGACTGCGCGGCCCATGGCGGTTGAACCCGTCGCCGAGAGGATGGCAACGCGGCCATCGTCGACGAGAGCCTCACCAACATCGCGGCCGCCGACCAGAACTCCTGCGAGACCGGCGGGCGCGTCGCCAAAGCGCCGCAGCGCGCGCTCGACGATGGCCTGCGTCGCCAGGCCCGTGAGCGGCGTCTTCTCGGACGGTTTCCAGACCACCGGGTCGCCGCAGACGAAAGCGAGCGCGGCGTTCCAGGACCACACCGCCACCGGAAAGTTGAAAGCGGATATGACGCCACAGACACCGAGCGGGTGCCAACACTCCATCATTCTGTGGTCTGCTCGCTCGGTCGAGATGGTGCGGCCGTAGAGTTGGCGCGATAACCCGACGGCGAAGTCGCAAATATCGATCATCTCCTGGACCTCACCGAGGCCCTCCGACACGATCTTGCCGGTCTCGAGTGTCACGAGGCGCCCGAGGTCATCCTTGGCGGCGCGCAATTCCTCCGCCAGAATGCGCACGAACTCCCCGCGACGCGGCGCCGGGACCGTGCGCCAAACTTGAAAAGCTTGTGCGGCCCGGCCGATCGTTGCGCTTGCCTCCTTCGGGCTTGTGATCGCGACGTGGGTGATAAGTTCGCCCGTGATTGGCGATGAGGCCGGAATTCCTTCACGCGTGAATGCACTCGCCGGTACTCCAAGCCGCGACAGGATGGCGAGTGCGTCGTCACGGATCGATGCGGGTTGGGCCAACGACGTGTTCATGATCGTCCTTTAGCCCCTGGAACGTTCATTCGGAACGCCCGTTTCCGGCTTGGAGAAGACTTGGCCGAAGCGATTTTCCAAGAAAACCTTCAACGCGATGTCTTCCTGACGAACGAATCCGCTCTGCGGCAACGCGCCCGTCGCGAGTAGATCGAGCACGGTGCAGATTGCAGCGGCAGTCGTGATCTGTATGGCGCTCATCGTCCTGCCCTCCACCTCACGGCTGTAGATCTTGTTCGCGTAAGTTTCCTGGACGAGTTGACCATTTTTGCGGCCACTGACTGTGACAAAGATGATCACTACGTCCTGCAATGTCGTTGGCACCGCTTGCTCCAAGATATCCTTCAGCACATGCCGGCGGTCGCGCAGGCGCAGATCGTTGAGAAGTGCGCGCATGATCGCCGCATGGCCCGGGTAGCGGATCGTGCGGTAATTGAGAGTGCGGACCTTTCCTTCGAGGGTGTCACAAAGCGTTCCAAGCCCGCCCGAGGTGTTGAACGCCTCGTAGGTAACGCCATCGAGCGAAAATTCCTCCCGATCCTCAAGCGGCTGCACCTCGCGGCGCACGCCATTCACGATCGCTTCGCAAGGCTCGCAGTATTCGTTGATCACGCCGTCCGTGCTCCAGGTCAGGTTGTAGTTGAGCGCGTTGGAGGGATACTGAGGCAGGGCCCCAACCTGCAGCTTGACGCTATCGAGGACATCGAAGCGCTTCGCCAAGTGGAAGGCCACAACCGACACAAAGCCCGGTGCGAGCCCACATTGCGGGATGAAGGTCGTGCCGGTATCGGCCGCGAGTTCCCTCACACGTCTTGTGCTCGCCACATCCTCGGTCAAGTCGAGATAGTGCGTACGGGCCGCGCGGGCCGCTTCCGCAATCCGCGTCGTCAGATGGAAAGGGGCGGCGCTGAGCACGGCAAACTGGCCGTTCAGGAGATTGACCAGCTCGGAGCTGTCCTCCACATCGGCAGCCGCGATGCGTATGCGTTCGTTACGGTCAATGTGACCAAGAATTTCGGGCGAGCGATCTACCAGGGTCACCTGATAGTCGCCCGTCTGTGCGAGCAACCCCGCGACGGAGGCGCCTATCTTGCCGGCGCCGATCACGACAATGTCCTTCATGCGGCTTCCGGTCGTTCGAGCGAAAATGACCCAACGGAATGACTTTACGCCTTCAAGCGAGGGGCATCCATCCCCACGCCAACGAGATGACCAAAAAGAGCTGCCAGCTTTTCGCGATCGGCTTGCGGCAGCGGCGGTTTGAGAATGGATTCGATGTTCGCACGCAAATGTCCGGCATCACCGGTTCCGAACAGAACCACATCGACGCCCGGCTCATGCCGCGCGAATCTGTAGGCTGCCTCAGTGATGTTGCCGGCGCCGCCCTCATGAATCAGGAAAGCCAGCGGGTCAATTGTCTCGCCCAGCCACTTCTCCACCAGCCCGTTCGCCGCGGCTTCGCGCATGGCGACGGCGACACGTTCGGGCTTGGCAAAAATGCTTCTCACGGCGAACATGAGAAGCGTGCCGATTTTCTTCTGACCCGTCATGGGGAAAACGGTTCTACGGGCGCTCTGGTGCATCATGTGGAACGCAACCATGACGACGTTCCAGACCGTATCTTGAGTAGCCCGGGCAAGCATCTCGTGCTGATAGTCTTCGGGCGGCAATTCGGTGATCCCGATATGCCGGATTTTTCCTTTCGCCTGCTGTTCGATCAATGTTGGAACAAGTGTGTCCCTGGCATAGGCGTAATCCGGGATCGCTACGCCATGGAGCTGGAACACGTCGATATAGTCCGTACCCAGAAGCCGGAGCGAATTATCCAGGCTCTCCACCATTCTGGCCGGCGCATACAGTTCGCCATTTCGTCGAACGAACGCTTTGGTGGCGACGACGACGGATTGTCGAGGAATGAATTTCAACGCCTTGCCGACGGTTGCTTCGGTGCCATACCCCGGCGCAGTGTCGATGATGTTGATACCCATATCGACCGCCTCACGCACCAGCAGCGTTGCTTCGTCTTCGGACTTTCCAGTCGTCAGTCCTAGCCGGCTGAAGCCGCCGCAGCCGAGACCCGCGACGCTGACGTTCAAACCGGTGTTCCCCAAAGTGGTGTATTCCATTGCTCCCTCTACGATCCCGCAGCGAACGCGCGCGGATCACTGCATATCTCAAACTTGTTTATCGGGATTGCAACGCCGTGCAAAATCGCTGGCGGAAATTATCGCGCGGCTGCGCTCCATGCGATCGTTCGAATGGCATGCCGCGACAGCACGTCTTGGTCGAGCGACACCGCCAATCCTTGACCGCAGGGAATGGCGGAAGCGCCATTCACCGGGCTGGGCAGCGCGCCGCCGGCTAGCGCCGCGAACAGAGGCGTCTCGTCCACCTGGTGCTCGAGCAATGAAAATCCTTCAATGGCAGTACACACAAATAGGCTAGCCGCGTGGCAGATCGGACCGGTTGGATTGTGCGGCGATACTGCGATGCCGTGACGTGCGGCTTTCGCTGCAATACGTTTGAACTCGTCGTAGCCGCCGACATATTTCACGTCCGGCATGATCACGTCATAGGCCCCCGTGTCGATGAATGGAGCGAAACCTTCGACGCCTACGCACGTTTCCAATCCGGCGAGCAAGGTTTCTTGGCGGTTGACCAGATCGCGCAAGCGTTTGAGCAGACCGATCGTTTGCGTCGATTCCGGAACCGGACATTCAAGCCAATGCAGACCGAATGGTTTGACGGCGTCGACTAGGCGAATCGCAGCAGCTTCGTCGAACCGCCAATGGCAATCGACCAGCAGCATTCGCTCGCCAATGACGTTGCGCACGGCGGCTATCCGTTCAAGCCCGGCCTTCATATCGCGCGCCGTCGTTCCGTTGCGGCAACCCTCCGGCGTCACCTCGTCGAACGGAGCGATCTTGACGGCAGCGTAACCCTGATTGAGTGCGTAACGTGCGCTCACTGTGAATCCGGCGGCCGTGCGGTCAATTGTACGGCGGTTGATATTGGCATAGAGCGGGATCGTGGTTTCGCGTTCGCCGCCCAAGAGGGCAGAAAGACTGTCGCCGGATTCACGGGCCGTAGCGTCGTGCCAAGCCTGGTCGAGTCCACTGCGTACCGCGGCATCCGCAAGGTCCAATGGGGGTTCGTAGCTCGTTGGCGCCGCCTCGCCATCCCAGGTTTGAAATAGCCGTTCTACTGTTTCGATGAGCCGCGCTTCGCTTTGCGGTAGCGTAATTTCACCGACCCCACAGGCGCCGGAATCCAACTCGACTTCTAGAAAAGCCCAGACGGTCTTTGCCGTCACGCGGGCGAGCGTCACCTTGCAGGATTTGAAACGACCGTGGGGCATTGGCATCGAGTTGCTCTTTTTTGGTACCGCGTCGGTGATCCCTTTCACACTCACGGCAACCGGTGTAGCGTCATTCAGAAGTTACCATACGTGCCGAAACCCAGCAATTTCAACGGAAACGCAGCGGGCCGCGTCTGGCGAACACTTGGAAATCAGAATGACACTTGGTCGGCTGACACGCGGTGGATTGTTTGGCCCTCGCTTTTGCCGCCAGGGGGCCACACCATGAAACATTCCCGCCGAAGATTCCTGCGTCTGGCCACGACTGCTTCTGCGCTTCCTGCCGTCTCGCGCTTTGCTTGGGCGCAAACCTATCCGGCGCGACCAGTCACCATACTCGTTCCCGCTCCCGCCGGCGGACCGACCGATGCGATCGCGCGCATCATGGCGGAGCGGATGCGAGGCTTGCTCGGCCAAGTCGTCATCGTTGAAAACAGCTTTGGCGGAGCAGGTGGCAGCATTGGCGTCGGACGCGCCGCGCGTGCCGCGCCCGACGGACATACGGTTTGTATCGGGCCTGGCAAACATTCGTGACGAATGGCGCCACCTACGCACTCCCGTACGATCTCGTAAGTGATTTCGAGCCGATCTCGCTGATCGTAGACAGTCCTCAGTTCATCGTCTCGAAGAACGCCGTCCCGGCGAAAGATTTGCGGGAATTGATCGCCTGGTTGAAGGCCAATCCGGGTAAGGCGCTCGCGGGCTCGCCCGGCTCCGGTAGCCCCGCTCACATAGCCGGCGTCTATTTCCAAAAAATAACTGATACGCGATTCCAGTTTGTTCCTTATCGCGGCGCCGCTCAAGCCATTCAGGATTTGCTGGCGGGGCAGATCGACATAATCATCACCAACGCGTCAGCAGCCTTGCCACTTCTGCGCAACGGCACAATCAGGGCCTATGCGGTCACTGCCAAGACGCGCATGAGCACGGCCCCGGACGTTTTGACAGTAGATGAGGCGGGATTGCCCGGATTCTACTTTTCGCTCTGGCATGGCTTCTGGGTACCCAAAGGCACGCCGAAAAGCATCATCGCCAGACTCAATGCCACGGTCGTGGAAACCCTTGCCGAGCCAGCAGTGCGTTCCCGGTTTGCCGGTCTCGGCCAGGAGATTTTTCCGCGCGAGCGGCAGACACCGGAAATGCTGGCCGCCTTTCAAAATGCCGAGATCGAGAAATGGTGGCCGATCGTCAAGGCCGCGGGCATCAAGGCCGAATAGACCCCGACGCGCTGATTGACGGTCCGGAGAGACGGCTCATTTGTGTCGATTCCTCATGCATTCCATGGCAGGATCGAACTCTGAATTCGAATGGGGTATTCTTGTTTCTTCTCGAACATCACGGCAAGGAATTGCTCGCGCGACACGCCGTCTCGGTTCCGGCTGGCGTTTTTGTGCCTTTAAATGGCGATGTCGCGTCATACAGCCCGCCGGCAGGTCCTCTCGTGATCAAGGCGCAGGTCGCGGCCGGAGGCCGCGGCAAGGCCGGCGCCATTCAACGGGCGGCTTCGCTCGAAGAAGCGAACTACATCATTGCGCGGTTGAGCGGCTCGACCGTGCGAGGCAGGCCCATTCATGGGTTCCGCGTCGAACAGCGCGTTGATTTTGTACACGAAGCCTATGTCAGCCTGTCGGTCGATGCCACCGAGGCTCGCATGCGCCTCATGGTTTCGACCGACGGAGGGATCGACGTGGAGGCGCTTGCGTCGCAGGGCGAAGCCCTCCATTCGGTGCTCGCACATGCGCAACACTTGGGAGATGCCGCGCTGAAGCTTTGTGCTGCGCTTCCGGCCCCGTTTCGCGCGGCCTTGAGCGATGCGGCGCAGCGGCTTTCCGAAATTTTCGTTGCGTACGAAGCAATATTGCTCGAAGTCAACCCGTTGTTCATCCTGGCGGACGGCAGCTGGATCGTCGGCGACGTCAAGATGGTTATCGACGACAACGCCATCGTGCGTCAGCCGGCACTGCAGGCTTTGCTGGAGCAGTATCCGGATATTTATCCTGAGAGCGCGCGCAAACATGCACACGGCTTCGACTACGTCGAAGTCGATCCCGATGGCGAGATCGGGCTCATCACCACGGGCGCGGGCTTGAGCATGCAGCTCATGGACGAACTCAAGGCGCAAGGGCGTCGCCCCGTCAATTTCTGCGACATCCGTTCCGGTCAATTCCGTGGCGATCCAGCGCGGCTGATTGCGGTGATGCGTTGGATCGTGTCGCGGCCAAACGTGCGTGTCGTATTGGTCAACATATTCGCCGGCATCACTGACTTGGCGGAATTTGCCCGTCTGCTGGTTGAGGCGACCGCGCAGGTGCCCGAACTCCGCGTTCCGATCATCGCGCGGCTGATCGGGCGCAATCTTGAAGATGCCATCGGTATCCTGGGTGCGTCCGATCGAAGCGTGACCGTCGAGCCGGACCTCGACCGCGCCATCGAACTCACATTGGCAACCCTCGATGCACAGGGCGTGCGCCGTGGATAGTTCGCTGTTCGAACCCGCGGTACCGGTCATCATCCAAGGCATCACAGGGCGGGCGGGACGCACCCATGCGCAACTGATGCAGCGTTACGGCACGAATGTTGTCGGGGGTGTCGCGGCATCGGGGTCGCTTGCCCCTATTGCGGGCATTCCGGTTTTTGCTTCTTGTCACGAAGCCGTTGCAAAAACTGGCGCGCGCGCGAGCCTGATCATGGTGCCGCCACTCAAAGTGCTGGCGGCCGCCGAGGAAGCGCTTGCGGGCGGCATCGAACTTCTTGTGTGCATCACCGAAGGTGTGCCAGTCCATGATGCGGTGCGGCTCGTGCGGCTCGCGCGGGATCGAGGTGCCGTCTGCGTCGGTCCCTCGACCCCGGGCATTGCCATTCCGGGACGCATGAAAATTGGCTTCCTGCCGGATGCAGCTCTTGTGCGCGGGCCGATCGGTGTGATGTCGAAGAGCGGCACGCTATCCTATGAGATCTGCTATCGGTTGGCTCAGCGTGGCCTCGGCCAGTCCCTCTGGATCGGTGTTGGCGGCGACCCGGTCAAGGGGGTGCGATTTGGTGACCTCGTTTCGCTGTTCCAGGACCATGCCGAGACGAGAGCCGTTCTGCTGATCGGTGAGATCGGTGGCACGGAGGAAGAAGAACTCGCAGAGGCACTGATCGCTAAAGAATTCAACAAGCCGGTTTTTGCATTGCTCGCCGGCGCCACTGCGCCCGAGGGCGTCACGATGGGTCACGCCGGTGCGCTGATACAAGGTGAGCGTGGCACGGCCGCATCCAAGATCGTAATGCTCGAGCGAGCCGGGGTCCGCGTTCATGCCACCATGGGCAAGATCGTCGAGGACGTCGTTCAAATCCTCCTTTAACCGCAAGAGCCAGCCGATGACGGAATCCTTCTCTTTCAAATTGACCGACACGCAGAAGCAGATCGTCGGCACCGTGCGCGCCATGACCCAAAGCGAATTCAAGGCGCGTGGGCTCGCCTACATGAACGGCGAGTTCCCTTGGGAGAACATCCGGCGCCTTTCGGAAGTGGGCGTATTGGGCATGGCCGTGCCGCAGGCCTATGGGGGTTCCGAATTCAGCATCTTCGACACCGCGCTGGTGTTAGAGGAGATCGCCAAAGGCTGCTACGTGACCGCCATGGCGGTGCTCGGCGAGGTCGGCGTGCAGACGCGCATTATCGCGACCTATGCTCCCGAACCGATCAAGCAGCGGTTGTTGCCGAAGGTATGCGCGGGCGAGTGCATCCTCGCGATCTGCATGACCGAGCCGCAGGCCGGCACCGATGTCGCGAGCTACACGACGAATACCGACGTGCGCGGCGCGACGCTGCGACTAAAGGGCACCAAGACTCTATGCAGTCGCGCCGAGGAGGCCAGCGCCTTTGTGGTGTTCACGCGCGTCAATCGCCAGCCCGGCCGCGATGGCATCGGTTGCGTGCTCGTGGAGAAAGGCACGCCTGGTCTCGTGCTCGCCGGCAAATTCCACACCATGGGCGGCGAATATTTGCACGAAGTCCAGTTCGAGGATTGTGAACTGCCGGCGGAAAATCTTCTGCTCGGGGAGGGCGGCTTCAAGAAGCTGTTGTCGGCCTTCAATACGCAGCGCTGTCTCAATCCAAGCATTTCGCTTGGCCTCGCCGAAGGCGCGTTCGACGAAGCATTGCGCTATGCGCGCGAGCGCTCGGCTTTCGGCCGGCCGATTGGCGAATTCCAGGGCATGCGTTGGAAACTTGCCGACATGTACACCGACATCGAAGCAGGCCGCGGATTGCTTTACCGCGCTTGCGCCACGGCTGATCCATTTCCCGATCCATTGCTTGCCGCGCAAGCCAAGGTCTATTGCAACGAGATGTCGGTTCGCGTCACCGGGCAAGCCGTGCAGGTTTTCGGCGGCTATGGTTTCACCGATGAGGCCCTGGTGTCGCGGCTCTACCGCGGCGCGCGCTACGGGAGCCTCGGGGGAGGGACATCGGAAACCCTGCGCGATCTGATCGGAAAGCGCCTTATGTCAAGAACAGACCTGACCGACGGCATTCTGGGCTTTTCAACTTTTTGACCGTTCAAGCCAGGTAGGGTGGGTAAAATCGCTGGCCCGAACTTTTGAGTTGGGCACAGCGCCCGTGGCGATTTTGCCCACGCGTCGTGGGACGAAGTGCGCGCCTCGCGCCGCGGTCAACCCGCGCGATCGGACGCGTGGGCACGGCGCAATCACCGACGTTCGAGCATGTTATGAGTTCACGGCATGCGCGCCCATAGTGCGTCGAAGACGGGCGTAAACGCGCTTATGGCCCACCCTACAATTCAGCGCTAGACTGGGAGCCAAAAGTTCAGCGATCAGGAGCGTGCTCATGCGAAAATCATTGTCAAGATTCATGGTGCTGGCAGTTGCTACATTAACGGGGCTCGTCTGCGTCGTGGCGAACGGCGAACTCGCGGCGCAAAACGGCGCCGGGCAACGCAACGTGCCGGATTTCTCGTCCGGTCTTGCCGGCTGGGTCAACCTCGGTGGCGATTTCCAGCCCGTGGCGGGCGCTCCCGAACCGTCACGCAATAATCCGGCCTATCCATATGTGAGCAACCAGGCCGCTCGCGCGCGCGGCCTTCAGCCGACGTTCCGCGTTGCCGATCTCACACACCCCAATATCAAGCCGTGGGCCAAAGAGATCATGAAGCGCGAGAACGACAAGGTGCTCGCCGGCGGCATCGCCTATACGCCGCGGTCGAGCTGCATGCCGGCGGGCGTGCCGCTGTTCAACATGTTTCCGGTCGCCGAGCCGCTCTACTTCGTGCAGACGCCAAAGCGCGTCTCGATCATCTTTGCCGGCGATGCGCAGGTCCGTCGCGTCTATCTGGACGTTCCGCATAGCAAGGATCTAAAAGCCTCATGGTACGGCGAGTCGGTCGGCCACTACGAAGGCGACACGCTGGTGATCGACACGATCGGACAGACGGCCAAGACCTACCTGGACAATTACCGCACGCCGCACACCGAGAAGCTGCACGTCGTCGAGCGCTGGAAACTGGCCGACGACATGACGCTCGGAGTTGAGGTCACCGTGGACGACCCGGACACTTTCTATCAGCCCTGGAAGGCCACGCACCGTTATCGGCGCATCCAGCGGCCGGCGACCTACGAAGAGGTTTGCGCCGAGAACAATCAGCATACGTTCGACTACAAGATTCCCGTCGCGAACAAGCCTGACTTTTGAGGTGGCTTCATCCTTTCCATCAGTTTGTAGGATGGGTAGAGGCAAAACGCGTTCTTTCTTTACGCGTTTTGCCGAAACCCTCATTCCATCCGTGTCCTCGATGATGGGTTTCGCAAAAAAAACCGCGTGAAGGACGCGTTTTTTTTTGCTCTACCCATCCTACGAGCAGCGGCATTCTGCGCGATGATTTCCACTCCCGACCCGCTATAATCGAACCGCCGCCGGACAACCGGCGGGGTTTCAACCAACTCAAGGGAGCGACAATGTCAAAATATCACTTCGCCGTGCTGGCGGGCGCTGCCGCGCTGACCGCGGCGGTGCTGGCGACGCCGGCGCTCACGCAACAGCCCCAACAGCCGCCGTTCGCGACCACCAAGGTCGAAGGCACCGAAGGCGTTTACATCTTCCGTAACGGCGGCGGGCAGTCGATGTTCATCGTCACGCGCGACGGAGTCATCGCCACTGATCCGATCGGCTACGCGCGGCCGGAGGGCGTGCAGGACTACATCAACGAGATCAAGAAGGTCACCAGCCAGCCGATCCGTTACCTGGTCTACAGCCACCATCATTTCGACCACATTTCCGGCGGCAATGCCTTCAAGGATGCCGGCGCCCGCGTGATCGCGCACAAACGTGCCAAGGAGCGGCTCGACCAGTTGAAGAACCCGCTGGTGGTGCCGGTCGACGAGACCTTCGACACGACCAAGACCATCGAACTCGGCGGCACCACGCTG
>DATGVJ010000448.1:0-6165 GCA_035300505.1 Xanthobacteraceae bacterium | reverse complement strand
TCAAACCGCTTCCTTGAGCTCCTTGGCTGCGCGGAAGGCGACTTTCTTGCTGGCCTTGATCTGGATTTCCTCGCCGGTTGCCGGGTTGCGGCCCTTGCGGGCAGCGCGCTTGCGAACGACCAGGATGCCGAGACCGCCGATGCGGATGCGGTCACCCTTCTTGAGGTGCTTGGTCACCAAGCCGACCATGTCGCCAAGGACCGCTTCAGTCTGCTTTTTCGACAATTCGTGGGTTTCCGCGAGACTTGCGGCGATGTGTTTCAGGGTAACTGTAGGTACTGCTTTTTTGGCTGCCGCCTTCGCGGGCGCCTTGCCGGGTGCCGTGGCCATGGATGACCCTCCTTGTTTCAGGGAGTGGCCGTTGAGGCCACCCACCAAGCCGCATTAGACGATTCGGACAGCGTCGACCATGACTTCCTAGCGAAAAATGCGGGTTTTTCGCGATTTCGACGCCTCCGACCCACTAAAACATGCGGTTTTAAGCTGGTCCAGGCATTTCGACGCCGCTTTTTCTCTTAAAAGACGGGCTTGCGTCCCACATGCCTTGACTTGAACCGGGGCGGCATTTAAGTCCCCATCACTCCTTCAAAGGGGGCGTAGCTCAGTTGGTTAGAGCGCCGGCCTGTCACGCCGGAGGCCGCGGGTTCGAGTCCCGTCGCTCCCGCCATTGGTTTTCAAATGATCAGGAAGTCGCCCGACCCTGCCGCCCGTCACGCAGCCGTCGGCGATCTCCGCAAGTGCCTGGAAATTGCGGAAGAAATCGGCGAACTGGAAGTGATCGAAGGCGCCGATCCGCATCTGGAGATGGGCGCGCTTTACGAGTTGAGCCTGCAGAAGCCCACTCCGCCGATCCTCCTGTTCCGCAAGATCAAAGGCTATCCCGAAAATTATCGCGTTGTTTGCAACGTGCGCTCCTCGCGCGTGCTCAACGAAGGTGTCGGCATGGAACTGGTGCAGAATTATCGCAAGCATCGGCGCAAGAATTCCGAGCCTATACCGGCCGAGTTCGTCGACGACGGCCCGGTGTTCGAGAACGTGCTGATGGACAATCAGGTCGACATATTGGCATTTCCGGCGCCGAAATGGCACGGCAACGACGGTGGCCAATATATCGGCACCGAATGCATGGTGATTGCCAAGGATCCCGACTCCGGCTGGGTGAATGCCGGCACCTATCGGGTGTCGGTGCGCGACAAGAAGACGCTGAGCATCTTCATCGAGCCCGGCAAGCACGTCGACCTGATCCGCAAGAAATGGTGGGCGCGCGGCGAGCATTGCCCGATGGTGGTCACAGTCGGGCAGGCGCCGGCGCTCGGCGCGGCAGCGGCTGCGACAGTGCCCAAGGACGTGAGCGAGTTCGACGTCGCGGGCGGGCGGCTCGGGCGCCCGATCAGGCTTGTGAAAGGCCGCGTCACCGGCGTGCCGTTTCCGAACGATTGCGAGCTGGTCTACGAGGGATTCATGCCTTCGCCAGAAGAGCTCACGATGGTCGAGGGGCCGTTCGGTGAGTGGCCGGGTTACTACACGTCGAGCGGACCCGAACCGGTCTTGCAGGTGAAGGCGATCTATCACCGCAACGATCCGATCCAGACCGCGACGCCGCCGGCGCGCCCGATCTACCCCGGAACTTATTTCGGCACGGCCGGTTCCGCGCTCATCCGCGCGGCATCGCTGTGGGATGATCTTGAGGCGGCGGGCGTACCGGGCATCAAGGGCGTGTGGAAAGTGCCGGGCGGCGGCTCGCGTTTCATCAATGTGATCGCGATCGAACAGCAGCATGCGGGACACGCCAAGATGGCGGGCCTCGTCGCGGCCGGCTGCGGCTCGAGCACCTATCTGGGGCGCATCATCATCATTGTCGACGACGACATCGACATCACCAATCCGGCCGAGGTGATGTGGGCGGTCGCGACCCGCTGGGATCCGAAAACTGCGACCGACATCATCGACGGCGTGTGGACCGGCTATATCGATCCGATGCTGCTGCCGGAACGCCGCGCCAAGCATGATCTTACCAACAGCCGCATCATCATTTATGCGGTGCGGCCCTATGCGTGGAAGGACGAATTCCCCAAGGTCAACGCGGTCGATCCGGCCTATTCGGCCGAGATCGCACGCAAATGGGCAGGCAAGTTGAAATTTTTGGATGGCCTTTAATGCCACGCTACCGCATCGCAGCCATTCCGGGCGACGGCATCGGCTCTGAGGTGACCGCAGCCGGCATTGAGGTGCTTGGTGCCTGCGCGGCGCGCGAAGGGAACTTCGAACTTTCGTTCGATCATTTTGACTGGGGTTCGGCGCGCTATAAGAAAACCGGCGCGTTCATGCCGGCCGATGGCCTCGCGCTGATCAAAAAACACGACGCGATCCTGTTCGGTTCGGCAGGCGTGCCGGACGTGCCCGACCACATTACGCTCTGGGGACTTCGGCTCGCGATCTGCCAGCCTTTCGATCAATACGCCAATGTGCGGCCGACGCGTATTTTGCCGGGTATCGTGAGCCCGCTGCGCAATGTCACGGGCCCGGAACTCGACTGGGTCATCGTGCGCGAGAACTCGGAAGGCGAATATGCCGGCGTCGGCGGTCGCGCGCATCGTGGCCTGCCCGAGGAGGTTGCGACCGACGTGTCGATGTTCACGCGCGTAGGCGTCACCCGGATCATGCGTTTTGCGTTCGATCTTGCACGTTCACGGCCGCGCAAGCTGCTCACCGTCGTCACCAAGTCGAATGCCCAACGCCACGGCATGGTGATGTGGGATGAAATCGCCGCCGAAGTGGCGGCCGGCTATCCGGACGTTACCACGGACAAGATGCTGGTCGACGCCATGACGATGCGCATGACGCTGCGTCCGCAGACGCTCGACACCATCGTCGCGACCAATCTGCACGCCGATATTCTCTCCGATCTCGCGGCCGCATTGGCGGGATCGCTCGGGATCGCGCCAACCGCCAATCTCAATCCGGAACGAATGTTCCCCTCGATGTTCGAGCCAATTCATGGTTCGGCTTTCGACATCATGGGCAAGGGCATCGCTAATCCGATCGGCACATTCTGGTCGGCCGTCATGATGCTGGAACATCTCGGCGAAAAGGCTGCCGCTCATCGCCTGATGCGCGCTATCGAACGCGTGACCGCCGAACCATCGCTCCACACGCCGGACCTCGGCGGCAAGGCAACGACCGCGGAAGTGACGAAGGCCGTGTGTAACGCGCTGGTGGGTGACAACGAATGAGTTAATTGTGCGCTGATGTGATTCAATGAAGGCGAGACAAACTCGGTCTGATTCCCTCTCCCCTATGGGGAGACAAGGGTTAGGGTGAGGGGGACCAAGGCCTATTGATAGATCGTACCCCCTCACCCCTGCCCTCTCCCCAGCTTTGCCGCCCCCGGAGGGGAGAGGGAGTCAGACCGATCGTGTCGAGAGGGCGTCGACTCACACGACCTGAGTCGCACTTCATTTGTTACGGTGACAGTCATGATTGACGAACAGGACTCTTCAAACTCGTCCACCCCCGTGCCCACGAAACTCACCACCACCAAGCAACGCTGGGCGAGGGAAGGGCGCTTTCTCACCGGCCGCACGGCGCGGCCCGATGCCGATCGCCTGCCGCCCGGCCAGCATGTCGTCAAGGACTGGCCGGTGCTTGATCTCGGCGAACAACCGAACATCGCGACGGAACGCTGGCGTCTCGATGTCTTTGGAGCAGTTGAAAATCCCGCGAGCTGGGATTGGAACCAATTCCAGCAGATGCCGCAAACCCAGGACGTTTCCGACATCCACTGCGTGACCTCCTGGTCGCGCTACGACAATCGTTGGGACGGTGTGCGGGCGCAGGAAGTGCTCAACGCCGTGATGCCGAAACCCGATGCGGGCTTCGTGGTGCTACACAGCTATGACGGCTATACGACCAACATCACGCTGGACGATTTTGCCGCCGACGGCACCCTATTGGCGCATCGCTGGCAGGGCGAGCCGCTGTCGCGCGAACATGGCGGGCCACTGCGCCTCATCGTGCCGCATCTTTATTTCTGGAAGAGCGCCAAGTGGCTTTCGCGTATCGAATTCACGAGCGTGGACAAGCCGGGCTATTGGGAAGTCAACGGCTATCACAATCGCGCCGATCCCTGGACCGAGCAGCGCTATTCCGACGATCCGTAAATGGTGCGTCCCGGGCTCACTGAAGCGCGACGTCTTTACGTCGCCCTTCAGTGCAGAACCGGGACCTAAGCAGGTGCAAAACTGGTTGAAGCGGCACAAGCGGTTCAATCTGCACTTCATTCCGACTTCTTCGTCCTGGCTCAATTTGGTTGAGCGCTTCTTCGCCCTGATTACCCAGGTTGCCATCCGCCGTGGTGTCTTCAAGAGCGTGGCCGATCTTGAGGCGGCAATCGCGGACTACCTCGCGAAACACAATGCAACGTCGAAGCCATTCGTATGGACCAAGTCGGCAGACGTCATCCTCCGCAAGGTCGAACGCGCCAGGGCCACGCTGACCGCTGTCAAATACGGGAACCAAGCGTTAGAGTCGGAACACTAGGTTTTGGCAATTTCTGAATGAAGCGTCATTTTTTGGTGCGCGACAACGCATTCATGCCCTGCATTGGTGCTGTAAATTCGCGGATGTGCGTGATGAAGCGATCGACTACCGGGTTGAGCATTCGATCCTTCAAGGTCACGACAACGACCGGGCATAGCCTGCCGGGCAGATCAACTGGCAATACCTTTATTGACTTGCGGTTCGGATGGAAGTTCAGGATCGCCCATGGAAACGTCGTGATGAAATGGCCTGATGTGAGCATGCCCATCCGCAAGTGAATCGAAAAAGTCATGGCGCAAGTCTTGGGCATCCGGAGCCCGCAAGCCCTGAAGGCGTCAGCCACGACACCGTAGTTCCAACTCTCGGGCTCCGCCAGTATCCAATTCGCATTCATCAATTCAGCACGATTGATTCGATGACGACGAGCCGCCCATGGACTGGCTACTCCGGCAGCAACCACTAAGCGGTCATCGAACAGTACTTCGACATTCAAATCATCAATCAAATGGTCGGCCTGCCCCTTCACAAGATGTCCTATTGTGAAATCGAGTTTTCGACCACGCAGCCCGTTCAGATCAAATGGCCGCGTGACGAGAAATGTACGTAGCAGCACGCGGGGATGTTTGCGTGTGAACCGCTCCATGACCGGCGAGAGAATGGCGGCCAACGCTTCAGTACTCCCGAACCTTACTTCACCCGCCGTTGGGTCGGCGAGATATTCGATGTCCCGGATGCCCTGCTTCAGCTCGTCATACCAATTCCACATCAAAATGACTTGGCTATGTAAGGGAATGAGGCGATGGATTTGACGCACGCAGGATGCCGTAAGCTCTCGTTCCCGGAACAGACAGTGGCTACCGCGCTATCCAGATCGTCGTACCGTCGCCGCGAACTCCCAACCGCGCGAGCGCTTGGGTCCCTTGCTTGAAGGTGGAACCGCCTGCTCGGTTCGCCCGTTAACGAAGCATGGCAGAGCAAGGCAAGATTGACCGAGTCTGGGACATCATCGAGAGAATCGGCGTGTGCATGCTCACCACCCAATTCGCGGGTGGCTTGCGCGCGCGGCCGCTGGAGGCGAGGCCTGACCGCGACGCGGGCGTCGTCTGGTTTGTGACCGACCTGCGCAGCGGCAAGGAACACGAGATCGAAGCGGAGCACGACGTCGGACTCGTCTTCATCGATGCGAAGAACAAGGCCTACCTGTCACTCACCGCACGCGCCGAAGCGCGGAGAGATTGTGTCAAGTCGACGGAGATTTGGAAGAAGACCGACGACGTGTGGTGGGATGGACCGAACGATCCGAATGTGTGCCTCCTGCGCGTGGAGCCGCTGACTGCTGAATTGTGGGACGGACCGGCGAGCGCGGCCGTGGAGGCATTCGAGTTGGCGAAGGCACGGCTCACGGGCGAAAAGCCGAACTTGGGTGAAAATCGAAAAGTTACTGTCAAAATGTGAACGACCACTTCAATTGCTGCGTCCGCATGGTGCCCTCGCTGCGATGGCGCGAGGATCGACGCAAACTTTGGGGCCTAACCTCATTTGATCGCGTTGTTGAGCTTTTTGTATCTGCATTCTTGAAAATCAAAAAAGTCTCCCTAAATCGGCGCTCGTCGGACGCCCCCAGAT
>DATGVJ010000447.1:0-11762 GCA_035300505.1 Xanthobacteraceae bacterium | reverse complement strand
GCAGAGGTATGTACGACCTTCATGTCGAACACCTTCTCGTAATAGCGTGCAACCGCGGCAGTGTCGCGGGCAATGATGGCGAGATGGCGAATCTTGGGGTTGGACACGAATTCCTCCGATTGATGTTGGGCGTCACGACAGGTCTCGGAAGTGTTCAACGGAACACATGACCTGTCAATGAATGGGGTTGCACGTCCCGGCACTCGGTTAGAATCGCTGCCGAACAGTCCAAGACGGGCGTCCTTCGGGTCACGCGCGCGGCCTGCGACCACTTGGCCAATGGTATGGCGGGGCGGTTGTGATTGAAAGAGAAATCCATGTGTTGTAAGTAGTTAGCGGGGATTGCGCCGACCTGGAGAACCGCCATGGTTCGACATCTGCTCGCCGCAGGCATCGTGTTCGCGCTGACGTCTGGCGTGGGCGCGGCGGAGCCAGCAGAAATCAAGATCGGCTACCTGCGCCTTCCGGAAATCAAGGCGACCATCTCACTGCTTGACGTGCAGTCGGACAATGACGGTATCGCAGGCGCGCGACTTGCGATCGAAGACAACAACACGACCGGGCGTTTCCTCAACCAACGATTTTTGCTCGAGGACATCCGGCTCAAGGCCACGGACAACATTGCTGACGTTGTGACGGCGCTTCCCGAACGTGGAATCTCGATTGCGATCGCCGACTTGCCGGCGGATGCCCTGCTCAAGGCTGCAGACGCCGGACGCGAGCAAGGGCTACTCATCCTCAATGCAGCCGCCATCGATGACCGCTTGCGCGAGGAGGATTGCCGCGCCAATGTCATTCATGTCGCGCCCACGCGGTCCATGCTCGCGGACGGACTTGCGCAGTATCTCGTGTGGAAGAAGTGGCAGCGCTGGCTGCTTGTTGTCGGCGAGCATCCGAAAGACAAGCTTCTTGCCAATGCGTTGCGACGGGCGGCGAAGCGTTTCGGCGCGAGAATTGTCCAGGAGCGGGTATTCGAGGACACCGGCGGCGCGCGGCGCACCGACAGCGGCATCGTGCAGGTCCAGCGTCAGATTCCGCTGTTCACACAATCGGCCCCCGCCTACGATGTGCTGGTGGCTGCGGACGAGAGCGAGGTATTTGCAGGCTACCTGCCCTATCGGACGCGCGACCCGCGGCCGGTTGCGGGCTCCGCCGGCCTTATCCCTAAGAGCTGGGACCCCGCACATGACCAGTGGGGCGCGAACCAATTGCAAAACCGCTTCGTGGCGATGTTTCACCGCCGGATGAATGCGCACGATGGACAAGCCTGGGCGGCTGCGCGCATGATCGGCGAGGCGGCAACGCGCACGAACGCAGCCGATCCGAAAACGATGCTGGATTTCCTTAAGGGCCCGGAATTCACACTCGCGGCATTCAAGGGCCAAGGGCTCACATTGCGCGATTGGAATCTGCAACTGCGTCAACCGATTCTGCTGTCGGATGGACGGGTCATCGTTTCGGTCTCCCCGCAGGAAGGTTTCCTGCACCAGTTCTCGGACCTGGACACGCTGGGTTTCGACCGGCCTGAAACAAAGTGTCGACTAAAGTAGATGAGGATTGAGAAAAACATGTTCGGTCGCCTGCTCATTGGCCTTGCGGTGACGGTCGTCGCAGCGCGACCGGCGGGTGCCTATTTGGCCTATGTATCAAACGAGAAAAGCAACACGGTCTCCGTTATCGACACGAACAAGCGAGCAGTCGTGCGGACCATCAAGGTTGGCCAGCGGCCGCGAGGGATCGCATTCACCAAAGACCAGAAATACGTGCTTGTTGCGGTCGGCGACGATGACACAATCCAGATGATCGACACCAGAACCAACGAAGTGGTCGACACGCTACCGTCAGGTCCTGATCCGGAACTTTTCGTTCAGGACGCGACGGGCAAGATTCTCTACGTCGCCAATGAGAACGACAACACGGTGACAATCATCGACATCGAGAAACGTGCGCGCTTGGGCGAAGTCGCGGTCGGCGTCGAGCCGGAGGGCATGGCACTGAGTCCGGACGGAAAGATCCTCGTGAATACGTCGGAAACGACGAATATGGCGCACTTCATCGACACGTCCACGCGGGAGATCGTCGCCAACATTCTCGTCGATGCGCGCCCACGTTACGCCGAATTCAAGCAGGACGGCTCGGAGCTCTGGGTATCGGCGGAAATCGGCGGGACGGTCAGCGTGATCGATCCGGTCAAGCGCGACGTAAAGAAGAAGATTACATTTGAGATTCGCGGCATGCGTCGTGAAGCGATCCAGCCGGTCGGCATCAATATTACGCGCGACGGCAAGACGGGTTTCGTCGCACTCGGGCCCGCCAATCGTATCGCGGTGGTCGACGGCGTCACGCACCAGGTCACGAAATACCTGCTCGTCGGCCAACGGGTCTGGCACATGGCGTTCACGCCCGACGAAAAGTACCTCCTGGGCACGAATGGTGTATCGAATGATGTGTCGATCATCGATGTCGCATCGCTGCGGGTAATTGATACGATCCAGGTCGGTGAACTGCCTTGGGGTATCACCATCTCCCAACAATGAGGGCAATGGCCGGGAGGAGAGACATGAGACGCCTTTCAAACGTCCTTGCGGTTGCGATTGGCCTGGCGACGGGCGGCCTTTCGTGGGCCGCGGATCCGCGATACCCGGATTGGCCGTGCGTACAAGCCAAGGTGCCCGAGATCTCGGTCGCAGCGGTCTGGTCCGGCCCGCCGCTCGACGATGCCGAAAAGACGTGGATGAACGATCCGCGCGTCAAGGATCTGGTTCCGCGGCTGGCACCGCGCCGCGTGTCGATTGAAGATGCGAAAAAAATCATCACCGATTTCATGGCCGAAAATGCGGTTGAGCGTGAAGAAAGAGGAACTCTTCTATTCGCCGGCCTTTTCGAACGGCTCAATCGCGAACGCACCGAAATCATGAGCGGGATCGAGCGTCTCGGCCGCCGCCAGAAGGAGTTCGCGGAAAAGATTCGCTCCGATATTTCGGAACTGCATAAGTTGCAGGATACTGCCAATCCGGATGAAGCCAGGCTCCGAGAGATTTCAAATCAGGTGGAATGGAGTACGCGTATCTTCGAGGATCGACGGAGAACCGTGCGCTACGTCTGCGAGGTGCCGACGCTGATCGAACAGCGCCTGTTCGCGCTCAGCCGCGCGCTGCAGCAGGCGATAGAGTAGCGAAGCGGATTAACCCGGACAATTGCCCCCGCACTTGAAACACGCGCCGCGCAACACATCGAGCTTGCCCTCCATCGTCGCCAAAGGTGTGCTACAAGCGGGCCATCTTCGATCATCACAGCCAGCACCTCCGCCCCCGCACCTCCACATATAAGTGATCTTGAACTTGCCAGTCGAAAGTTGACCATCCATGCCCCAAACCTCTCCAGGACAATCAGCGCCCCCGATGGAAGTCCCTGTTGAAACTGCTGAAGAGCGGCCGCTGCCTGTCGCCGGCTTCAAAGGCACACCAGAAGAGATCGAGCGACAGTGGTACGAACAGGTCTATCGCGGCCACGGGGACAGCATGGCGCAACTGACCTGGCGCGCGGTGCTGGTTGGCTCATGCCTGGGAGCCGTGTTGTCGCTTACCAACCTCTATATCGGTCTCAAGGCCGGCTGGGGCTTCGGCGTCGCCATCACGGCCTGCATCTTGTCTTATGCGATCTGGACGACCTTGCTCAAAGTCGGCCTCGCGCGCACGCCGATGACCATCCTTGAGAACAACTGCATGCAGTCGACGGCCAGCTCCGCCGGCTACTCCACCGGCGGCACCCTGATCTCGGCCTTTGCGGCCTACATCATCATCAATAACCAGTCGATGTCTGTGCCGCTCATGCTGGCCTGGGTGTTCTTTATCGCCGTGCTCGGGGTCACGATGGCTATTCCCATGAAGCGGCAGATGATCAATATCGAGCAGTTGCGCTTCCCCTCCGGCATCGCGGCGGCTGAAACGTTGCGCGCGCTGCATGCCAAAAGCTCAAAGGGTCTGCGCGCCGCCAAGGCACTCGGTTTCGCCGGGCTCATTGCCGCGATCGACAAGGTCTGGGCGGAGGGGCTCGGGACGATCAACGCGAGCCTCGAACGCTTTTCGAGCGGAGCCCTTCTGACGGACCTGCAGAAGTGGCTCCTCGGCACTCACTACGAGGCCTGGTCAGGCCGCACCGTCGTCTTTTCCTGGGATTTCATATTTGTCGCCGCCGGCGCCATCGTCGGTATGCGGGTCTGCGCGACCATGCTCATCTCCGGCACGTTGTGTTGGGCTGTGGTCGTCCCAGTTCTCCAGGCGCAAGGCGTCGTGCAAGGCGCGGGCTTCACCGCCATCGTGCAGTGGACGCTGTGGTTCGGAGCGTCCTGCATGGTGGCCGCAGGATTGATGAGTTTTGCGCTGAGCTGGCGCACGGCATTAAGCGCGTTCCATGATCTCCGACAAATGTTCTCCCTCCGCTCGGCACCTGCGACCGAACACGACCGCATCGAGGCGCCAATGAGTTGGTTTGCCGCCGGCCAGATCGTGTCTCTTGTTGCGCTTGCCTGGCTCGGGCACGCAAGCTTCGGCATTGCGGTCTGGGAAAGTGTTGTCGCGGTGTTGCTGTCCTTCTGGCTGGCGCTCGTCGCCGCTCGCGTGACGGGCGAGACCGATACGACGCCTGTCGGCGCAATGGGTAAAGTCACGCAGCTCATCTTCGGCGGGCTAAGTCCGGGCAACGTCACTGTCAACCTGATGAGCGCCAACATCACGGCCGGTGCGGCAACTTCATCGGCCGACCTGCTCACCGATTTGAAGAGTGGTTACCTGCTTGGTGCAAATCCCCGTCAGCAGTTTCTCGCCCAATTCTCCGGCATCTTCGTGGGTACGATTGTCACTGTGCTCACGTTCGCAGTCCTGGTGCCGAACGCGCAGGTGCTCGGCACCGACCAGTTCCCGGCTCCCGCCGCCCAGACCTGGGCCGCCGTTGCCAGGGCGCTCGGCCAGGGTCTGTCCTCGCTCGAGTCCGTCAAGCTGTGGCTGATATTTGCCGGCGCTGTTGTCGGCGTGGTGCTTACGCTCGCGCCTGTCTTGCTCCCGAAATACCAGGGATTTTTTCCCTCAGCGGCAGCGTTCGGCCTCGCCTGGGTGTTCCACTGGTACTATGGGCTTTTGTTCTTCCTGGGCGCGCTCGTTGCGCTCCTGCTCGAGAAACGGAAACCGAAGCTCGCCGAAGAGTTCACCTTGCCGGTGGCGTCGGGTGTGGTGGCCGGAGGCTCGCTGATGGGTGTGGCGCTGGTGTTCTGGGCCAACGGCGGCAGCATTCTCAGCAAGCTTTTCGGCGGGTAGTGGATAGGGCGGATCGCTCAGGCACTGGTCGCATGAAACGGCGACGAGAAATGCCGGCTGGTGCCCATACGAGGGCATTTCAAGAGCGGACGGCATAGGGCTGCTCCCCCGCGCGCACGGCCGTTGCGACCGCACCGTCGGCGCGCCCGAATTTCGGCATGACATCACTCGCAAAGATCTCCAGCGAGGCAATCGCTTTGTCGGCGCCGTACCAAGGTGGATAGTGCAGCATCAGCGAATTCACGCCAATCGCGCGCAAGTGCTCGATCTTTGCGGTCACGGTCGCGGGCGAACCGTGCAGGATGACGTCGCGCAGCAGCCCGTCATAATCGCTGCGGCCTGCGCTTACCGTGCCGAGATAGCCGGAAGTGTAGCCGCTGGAGAAATGCGCAAGATGACGCAGGATAATCGCCTCGCTCTCGGCGCGGGCGCGCTCGTCGGTCTCGGCGACATAGACGTAGCGCGCCACGTCGACATGGCCGCGCGCCGCGTTCCTGCGTAGCGCCGCAGGTGTGTGTTCCATCTCACGGCGATAATACGCGATCTGGCGCGCGAGACCGTCGAACGGCGTCCAGGATGACAGCAACAGCCCGAAGCCCATGTGCGCGGCGACGCCGATGGAGCGGTCGGTGGCACCGGCGAGGAAGATCGGCGGATGTGGCTCCTGCACCGCATGCGGAAACAGTTGATAATCACCATCGACCTTGGCACGAAAATACTTTCCGGCGTGATCGGCGCGGCGTTTGTGGAACAGGTCGAGCAGCAGCGGCAGCGCCTCTTCCTGGATATCGCGGCGACCCGCGAAGTCGATGCCAAAACCGTCGAATTCATATTCCCGGTACCCGGAGCCAAGGCCCAGCACGAAGCGCCCCTGGCTGAGGATGTCGAGGAAGGCGGAATTTTCCGCAACCCGCACCGGGTTCGACAGCGGCAGGGTCACAACGGCGGTGCCGATCTTTATGTGTCTGGTCAGTGCAGCGAGATAGCCGGCGTATACGAACACGTCCGGCATGATGCCGTACTGGTCGCTGAAATGGTGCTCGGCGAGCCACGCATAATCGAAGCCGAGTTGATCGGCGCGACAGATCTCGCGCGTCACCCGCGCATGCACCTCGCGATGTGGGAATCTCTCTACGTCAGCATTCGGATGCGACGTAAACAGGATACCGAACTGCATGTGAACGCCTGCCAATCGTTTCGATGTACATTGACCGGAAAATCGTGCTTTACGGCCACGCGGAGGATCCGGTCAAGGCCCTGGGCATGGACTCGCGCTACGCCTCCTTCGTCAGCATGGAAATTAAGGACACTTTCAACAATAAGTGCTACGATTTGGAGCGTCGCCGTTCGTAGTTCCGCGTTTACGCGGCCTTTAATCGCGTCCCGTCAAGAAAGAACCGCCTAAAGGCGGAACTACGAACAAAGTCGTACGATTCGGTTATTGTTGAAAGTGTCCTAACTAACCTAAGTGGAACTGGGTCACTACTGCACCGGTTGCGGCTCGGGCTTGGATTCCTGCAACGGCAGGCCGGCTTCCTCCCAGCCATCGGTGCCGTCCGGATACCAGGCGACATTGGGGTATCCCATGGCGAGGATTCGCTTCGCGGCATTCCAGGACATCCAACAGGCACGCTGGCAATAGACGACGAGCATCTTCGCGCGGTCGCCGGCGCTGATCCGCGCGACATTGGCCCGCAAGTAGTTCTCCATCACGGGTGCTAGCGCGCCATAGCCGGTATCCGGCAGCCAGACGCTGCCTGGAATGTTCAGCCGCGGCTTGTCCCGCCAGATCGTTCCGGGCGGCAAGTTGGCTGGCCGAGGCGCGTGCGGCAGCACATCCAGGAAGACGGCACTGCCATCGTTCCAGATCTGTCGGGCCACGTCCGTTGTGACCACGCGAGCACCATTGAGGGTCGCGGGCGTCGGCGCACGATAGTTCTCGGTTCGATATCCATCCGGTTCCGGCGTGCCCTGGGCAAGTCCGTACGCCGGCGCGAACACGAGCGAGGCAAGCACGAATATGAGGTATCGACAGGTGATCGTCGTCATGGCTTCTTCGACAAAGACTCTTCCGTGATGGGAAGGTCCCTCTCGTCCAGCAGCGGAACGCCGTAACTGAGAAGAAGTTTGTTGATCTCGGGCTGGCTCTCCTGGATCAAGCGGTTGAGCTCCCGCTTCCAGTTCTGATCCGAGGCTCGCACGCCCATCGCGATGCGGTACACCAGGCGCGGACCTCCGGTCTCCTTCAACAGGGGTACCACCTGCATCGGCGGATTTGCCTGCCGGGCAAAGTAGCCTGCCATCGGCCCCCACAGCACGCCGATATCGATCTCGCCCGCGTTCAGGTCCTTCGTCATCGCTTGCGCCGAAGACTCAACCCGCGTGTCGACCATCAGGGCATATGGCTTCATCCTGGTGAGCAGACCATTCGCGGCGAGATACGTGGCCGGCGGCGTGCCGGCGACGACACCAATGCGTTTTTGCTTCAGCCGCGCATCGGCAAGCGAACTGATGCCATCGAACTCACTGCCGGTTTTGAAGACCAGTGAATATGCGGTGCGATAATACGGATTGGTGCTTTGAACCAGGTCATCCCCCTGGGGAAATCCCGGGATGACATCGCACCGGTGCGCGGCGAGTGTGCTTCGCACGAATCCTGTAGCCTGCGGAAACCAAGCATATCCCAATCTCTTGCCAAGTTTTGCGGCGAACATCACGGCGAGCTTGTTTTCAAAACCGTCGCCCTGCTCACTTGAAAAGGGAAGATTGTTCGGGTCGGCACAGACGCGGAACACGTTCGGATCAATGAGTTCGATGGACAAGTCAAGGGGTTCGCGTCCTTGCGACCATGCTGGCGCAGGAATCATGATGCCCGCGAATGCAAGATATGCAAGCGCACGAAAGGGCCAACGCCAGTTGCCGGCACTTGTCATCGTGTTCGCACCTCATCAGCTCTTGGTGCAGGCGTCTTCGGCGCGCGTATAGGCGTCCGATTTCTGCTCACGGTTTGACGGCCGCATGCGGCCCCAGGCATCATTGGCGCGCGCACGCAGATAGACGAAGATATCGTCCATATAGCAGGCCACGTTTTTGTTCGTACCGAACGCCGGCATGACATTTTCTTGCGAGGTTGTGACATTCCGGCGCCCGCCCGCGACCACGGCGGAGAATTCGCCATAGCTCATGGTCTTCAAAGAGTCCTTGAGCGCCGGCGCATAGCTCGAGCCTTCGCCATCGGGGCCGTGGCAAGCGTGACAGTCGGAATGATAACGCCGAAATCCCGAATAGGTGTACCAATCCACCGTTCCGTCTGCCTGGATCTTGTAGGTGGGGACACCGTCCTTATCGAGATATTTGCCGTCTATCTGCTTGACCGCAGCCGGATCGCCTGAGCCGTCCGCCCATGCGCCGCCACCACTTAGTAACATTGGGGCCATCGCCAATACGACGGCTCTCACAAAACGAATTCTCACGGGCGCTTCCATGTTTGTCACGTCCGAGTCGGACTTCTCGCTCAGTTCGCCGGCACGCCGCAAAGTGCGACGCGCCGGCTGTTCATTTCTAATCTTACGATCGGCTCGCAACCTCAGGGCAGCGCGAAAACCGTGAGGCTTCCACCGAGCGAGGTGTAGTTGCGCAGGGCCGCATAACCGCCCACGGCGCCGAGGCCGTCGGTCGGGTTCGTCAGGCCGGCTGCGAGACCGATGCCGGCCCATCCGCCGACGCCGGACAAGATGGCCACATACTGCTTGCCACCCTGCTCGTAGGTCATCACGTTGCCGATGATGCCGGACGGAGTCTTGAACTTGTAAAGCTCCTTACCGGTTTTGGCGTCGACGGCCTTGAGATAGCCCTCCAGCGTGCCGTAGAACACCACGCCGCCGGCGGTCGAGAGCGCGCCGGACCACACGGAGAACTGCTCCTTGAGGGACCAGGCGATCTTGCCGGACTTGGCGTCCCAGGCAATGAAGTTGCCCATGTGGGTCTCGCCCGCAGGCGGATACATCGACAGCGTCGCGCCGACATAGGGCTGACCGGCCGTGTAGCTTACTTTGAACGGCTCGTAGTCCATGCAGACGTGGTTCGTCGGCACGTAGAACAGGCCGGTGTCAGGAGAATACGCCGCCGGCTGTTCGTCCTTGGTGCCGAGTGCCGCTGGGCAGACGCCCTTGGAGTTGACGTCCTCGCCATTATGGTCGGTTGAAAACTGGGGGACGACCGCAGGACGCCCATAGTTCGGCGACGACTTGTTCATGTCGACGCCGGTGGTCCAGTTGACCTTTGGATCGTACTTCTGGGCGACCAGCAATTCGCCGGTGATACGGTCGAGCGTGTAGCCCAAGCCGTTACGGTCGAAATGCACCAGCGTCTTGCGGGTCGTGCCGCCGATTTGCTGGTCGGCAAGGATCATCTCGTTGACGCCGTCAAAGTCCCACTCATCGTGGGGCGTCATCTGATAGACCCACTTGGTCGCACCCGTGTCGACGTCACGCGCGAAGATGGTCATGGACCAGCGGTTGTCGCCGGGGCGCTGTTTGGGATTCCAGGTCGAGGGATTGCCCGTTCCGTAATACATCAGGTTTTGGTCGGGATCGTAGGAGTACCAGCCCCACGTGGTGCCGCCGCCGATTTTCCATTGCTCGCCTTGCCAGGTGCTGGTGCCGGAATTGGCTCCAACCGGCTTGCCGAGATGTGTGGTCTTCTGTCCATCCATCAGCGTGTCGCTGTCCGGACCCATCGAATAGCCCCGCCAAACGCGCTTGCCATCCTTCATGTCATAGGCGGTCACCGAACCGCGGACACCGAATTCACCGCCCGAAATGCCGATGATGACCTTGTCCTTGAACACGTGCGGCGACGAGGTGCCGGTCTCGCCCTTGCCCGCATCGCCGTTCTTCACCGACCACACGACCCGGCCAGTCTTGGCGTCGAGAGCGACCAGTGTCGTGTCAGCTTGATGCAGGAAGACCTTGCCGTCGGCGTAAGCCACGCCGCGGTTGACCGTGTCGCAGCACATGACCGGAATGACGTTGGGGTCCTGTTTCGGTTCGTACTTCCAGACGATCTTGTTTTCGTCCTTCAGATTGAGCGCGTAGACCGTATTCGGGAACGGCGTGTGCACATACATCATGTCGCCGACCACCAGCGGGCCTCCTTCATGGCCGCGCAGCACTCCGGTCGAGAACGACCACGCCACTTGCAGCTTGCCGACGTTCTCCGCCGTGATCTGCTTGAGCGCCGAATGGCGGGTGTTGGCGAAGTCGCCCGCCTGCATCACCCATTGTTTGGCGTCCTTGGAGAGCCTCGCCAGTTCATCGTTTGCAGACACTGCGCCGGCAGAAAACACCGCGGCAGCGGACAGGCAGGTAGTGAACAGGATATTGATTTTGCGCATCGCGTTTCCTCCCAGCGACTGTTGTCGTCGGGGTCCGCTGATACGAATGCCAAAGTAGGCTGCGTTCAGCAGACCCGTACCTTGGGGAAGAGCTTCCGGCAGCGTATCAAAGCGTCAGCAAAGCATCTGCGGAATTTCTTTTTTAGGACGCCTGCCTCAGCCTTGGAGAAAACGCCGGCTCTCCCTAAAAGCCGACGCCTTGAAGCCGGAAACCTGCTTGATTGTAGGCCCGAGTTCTTGAGCGTGTAAATCAAAAACTTGAACGCACCGCAAACCAGGCTCACAATCTACCCATGCGGCATTTGCTTAGCAGCAATGCCTGCTTTGCAGAGCCGCAATATTGTCGTATTGCCGGCGGCCGCTCTGTGGTCCGGGAGATGATCACATGCTTTCTCGTTTGATCAATCAATGGAGTGCGGCCGCACACTTGGCGTTCGTAGCCGCGCTTGCGTTTATTACGTCGGCAGCGTCTTTGGCCGCACCTATTGATCCGCTGCCCATGACCGAGGTCGCGCCCGGCCTCTACGCGCATATCGGTGACATTGCGCTGATGACAGCGGAGAACGAGGGCGCAATCGCGAATGTCGGATTTGTCGTCGGAAGCGATGCTGTCGCTGTGATCGATACTGGCGGGAGCGTGCGCGAAGGACGCCGCCTGCTGGCGGCGATCCGCGCCGTGACAGCGAAGCCGGTTCGGTACGTGATCAATACCCATGTCCATCCCGATCACATTTTCGGCAACGCCGCGTTTGAGAACGCGGTGGTCGTCGGTCACAAGAATCTAAGCCGAGCGCTTGCCGCACGCGGTCGGTACTATCTGGATACCTTCCGAAGTGTGCTCGGCGATGACGTGATGGCGGAGGTCAAGATCGTATCTCCAACGCAAGTCGTAGAGAATGAGGCACGGATCAATCTCGGCGATCGCGTCCTCACACTCAAAGCCTGGCGGGCAGCACACACCGACAATGATCTGACAGTACTGGACGAGAGCACGGGAACTTTATTCGCCGGCGACCTCGTATTTCTGCGGCACTTGCCGGTCCTCGACGGCAGCC
>DATGVJ010000446.1:0-3604 GCA_035300505.1 Xanthobacteraceae bacterium | reverse complement strand
CAACACGCGCAAGGAGCGCTGCTGCCATGCGCCTTCAGACATATCGCGACGAAGCCCGCTCAAGACACTTCGACCTAATCGGCGGAGGCGGCCACCCCTGGTCAATTGACCTGGTCGCCGCAACAGCTGCGGGCATCCTAGTGGTGGGCTTCGCCTGTGCCCTCGTAGCCCTGTGGATCCACTAACCGGGGAAAACATGGATAGGCAAACCAAGCGCGAAATCTGGCTCCTGACGATCGGCACGATCATCGTCGAGATTCCCGTCGCGTTCGCCGCCTTTACTATCTTGAGCCACTAAGCGCTCGCAGGACCGCTCAGGCCGCCTCGCCGACGAATACGACGCGGCGCAGGAACGTGGTGAGGTCCCAAAGGGTAGGCCTAAAAGTATTCCCGGCGAGAATACTTTGCAGCCGACAGCCGATGACATTGCGCCGGCAAAACGACACCAAAAAGGGAGGAAGTCGATGCTTGGCCTGACCATTAACGGATCTGCGTACAATGTGGACGTCGAACCGGATACGCCGCTTTTGTGGGCGATCCGAGAACAGGTCGGCCTGACCGGAACCAAGTACGGCTGCGGCATTGCGCAGTGCGGTGCCTGCACGGTTCACATCGACGGCGAGGCGGTGCGTTCTTGCGTTGTGACCGTCGGTTCGCTCCGACCCGAGCAGAAGATCGTCACTATCGAAGGGCTCGAGCGGAACGGCGCGCTGCACGCGGTGCAGAAGGCTTGGCTCGAGCACGACGTTCCGCAATGCGGTTACTGCCAGTGTGGGATGATCATGGCAGCCGCGGCGCTGCTGAAGGAGAAGCCGAAGCCGACCGACGCCGATATCGATGCGGCGATTACCAACATCTGCCGTTGCGGGACGTTCCAGCAGGCACGCGCGGCGATCCACGCCGCCGCCAACGCGTGAGGGAGGCGGTCATGAATCTCGGCACCAAAATCAATCGTCGAGCCTTCGTAGCCGGCACCTTTGCAGTCGGTGGTGGGCTCGCCATCGGCCTCGACATCCCGCTTGGCGCGGGCGCCGTGCGTGCCGCGGATGGCTCGCCCGAGGTCAATGCCTGGGTGGTGATCCGCCCCGACGACACAGTGGTGATCCGCATCGCGCGTTCGGAGATGGGCCAGGGCACGCTCACCGGCCTCGCCCAGCTGGTCGCCGAGGAACTGGAATGCGACTGGTCGAAGGTAACGACCGAATATCCGACGCCTGGGCAGAACCTGGCGCGCAATCGCGTGTGGAAGGATTTCGGCACGGGCGGCAGCCGCGGCATCCGCGACTCGCACGAATATGTGCGCCAAGGCGGCGCGACCGCGCGCGAGGTGCTGATCCAGGCGGCGGCGCAGGAATGGAGGGTGCCCGCGTCCGAATGCAAGGCGGCAAACAGCATCATCACGCACACGCCGTCCGGCCGCAGTAGTACCTATGGCAAGGTCGCGGAAGCCGCTGCAAAGCTGCAGCCCCCAGTGGATGTGAAGCTGAAGGATCCGAAGGATTGGAAGCTTGCCGGGAAAGGCGTGAAGCGGCTCGACACCCCCGACAAGCTGACCGGAAAGCAGGTCTACGGGATCGATGTTAAGCTTCCGGGAATGGTCAACGCGGCGATCAAGGATTGTCCGGTGTTCGGCGGCAAATTGAAGAGCTTCGATGCCGCCAAGGTCGCAAGCATGCCGGGCGTGAAAAAGGTCGTACAGGTCGGCGATTCTGCCGTCGCGGTGGTGGCCGACACCTGGTGGCACGCTAAGACCGCGCTCGACGCGTTGCCCATCGACTGGGACGAAGGCGAAAACGCGAAGGTCTCGTCCGAATACCTTGCGGGCTGGCTAAAGGAAGGCCTCGACGCCGAGCAAGCTTTTGTCGGCAACCAGAACGGCGACGTCAGGACCGCCCTCGCCGGCGCCGCCAAGAAGGTGGAAGCGGTCTACACCTATCCGTTCCAGAACCACGCGCCAATGGAGCCGATGAACGCCACGGTGCGCTACACGCCCGACAGCTGCGAGGTTTGGACGCCCACGCAGAACGGTGAAGCCGCCCTTGCGGCCACCGCCGAGGCAGCTGAACTACCGGTGGCGAAATGCGACGTGCACAAGATGCTTGTCGGCGGCGGCTTCGGCCGGCGGGTGGCGCGCCAGGACTGGGTGACGAAAGCGGTCCTGATCGCGAAGCAGATTCCCGGTACGCCGCTAAAGCTGATCTGGTCGCGCGAAGAGGATATGCTGCATGGCCAGTTCCACCCGCTCACGCAGGCCAAGCTGGTGGGCGGATTCGACGCGCAGGGGAACTTGAGCGCCTTGCACATGCGCATCTCCGGGCAGTCGATCCTGAGTTCGCAACGCCCTAGTGCGTTACAGAACGGCAAGGACCCGCTGGTCTTCCAGGGGCTCGATGCGAGCGGGCAGTTCTCAATCGGCTACACGATCCCGAACCTGCTGATTGACCATGCAATGCGCAACCCTCATGTGCCGCCCGGTTTCTGGCGCGGCGTCAACGTCAACCACAACGCCATCTACCTCGAGTGCTTCATGGATGAACTGGCGCACGCGACAGGCCAGGATCCACTCGAGTTCCGGCGCAAGCTGATGGCGGAGCATCCGAAGCACCTTGCCGTGCTCAATGCCGTCGCCGCAAAGGCAGGCTGGGGCAAGCCAGCGGTGCAAGGCGTGCACCGCGGTCTGGCGCAGTTCATGGGTTTCAATAGCTATACGGCCGCGGTCGCAGAAATCTCCATGAACAACGACAAGCTGAAAGTGCACCGCATCGTGGCGGCGACCGACTGCGGGACCGCTGTCAATCCAGCGCAGATCGAGCGGCAGATTGCCGGCTCTTTCGTCTACGGCCTCTCCGCCCTCTTCTATCAGGAATGCACGGTGAAGAACGGCCGCATTGAACAGGAGAATTTCGACAGCTATCCGTCGATGCGCATCGCCGCAATGCCGCACGTGGAATCGATAGTGATGCCGAGCGGCGGTTTCTGGGGCGGCGTTGGCGAACCGACCATTGCGGTGGCGGCACCGGCCGTGCTCAATGCGATCTTCGCAGCCACGGGCAAACGCATCCGCTCATTCCCGCTGTCCAAGCACGGCATCGTGACGGTTTGAGGAGGCAGGAGAGCGGCCGTGGCGCAGCCGCTCCACATGCCGGCATTGCTCGCATGGCAGACCGAATTTCGGCGGAGCGAGGTGGCTTATGCGGCGTCAATCTCGCTCGACGACATTCCGCGAAAAACGGGGGCCGCAAGCGTTGGCTTCAAGCGGGTCTTTGGGTGCTGGATGGGCAGCCATGGCCGCCCGGCGGCGCGCGGGTCCCTGAGAACGGCGTCCCAATATTCCTGGGGTAAAGCGCCGTCTGGAGGGGGATCGTCGATTCTGGGGCTCCGCAGCGGGCCGTTCGCCAGCTTTTCCATCTGCTTTGCGGTCGGCTTCAAAGCCAAGCGTCTCCTCGCAGCGAAGGCCGCGCTAGTGGCAACAACAGCGGCGTATCGTTGAATACGAACGCCGACGACTTAGCATCAAATACGTATTGCCGCGCTATCCTGATGCACCTGCAATTAAAACCGCCCGGCCTACTGCTTTCACGATTTTGGTCCGCTTCGACGGCCT
>DATGVJ010000445.1:0-4476 GCA_035300505.1 Xanthobacteraceae bacterium | reverse complement strand
CATCGGTGTAAATTGCAATCTGGTCGCTCCACACGGAGGTGACCATACCCGCATGACGGGCCGTTAGAGCTGCACCGGAATCCTGAGCGACGGCCGCTTCAATGCCCGTCGCCACAAAGGGCGCTTCGGGAACCAAGAGCGGAACCGCTTGGCGCTGCATGTTCGATCCCATGAGCGCGCGGTTCGCGTCGTCGTGCTCCAAGAACGGGATCAGGGATGCCGCCACCGAGACGATCTGCTTGGGCGACACATCCATGAAATCGATCTTGTCGGGGGCCGACAAGGTGAACTCGTTCTGCGTACGGCAGGAAATGAGGTCGTCGGTGAACTCGCCCTTGTCATTGAGGGTGGCGTTCGCCTGGGCGATCACGTACTGGCCTTCTTCGATGGCCGACAGGTAATCGATATTGTCCGTGACCTTGCCGTTCGAGACGCGGCGATACGGGGTCTCCAAGAACCCGTAGTCGTTGGTGCGGGCATACACCGCCAGCGAATTGATCAAGCCGATGTTCGGGCCTTCCGGCGTTTCGATCGGGCACACCCGGCCGTAGTGCGTCGGATGCACGTCGCGTACTTCGAAACCGGCGCGCTCGCGCGTCAGGCCGCCTGGGCCCAATGCGGAAACGCGGCGCTTGTGCGTGACTTCCGAGAGCGGATTGTTCTGGTCCATGAACTGCGAGAGCTGCGAAGACCCGAAGAATTCCTTCACCGCGGCCGCGACCGGCTTCGCGTTGATCATCTCCTGGGGCATGATGGGCTCGCTCTCCGCGATCGTCAGGCGCTCCTTGACGGCGCGCTCGACCCGCACCAATCCGATGCGGAAGGCGTTCTCGGCCATTTCACCCACGCTGCGCACACGGCGATTGCCCAAGTGGTCGATGTCGTCCACGTGGCCGTTGCCGTTGCGGATGTCGATCAAGGTCTTCATGACCTCGATGATGTCTTCCTTGCTCAAGACCCCCGAGCCCGTGATTTCCTCGCGGCCCACGCGGCGGTTGAACTTCATGCGGCCGACCGGCGACAGATCGTATCGCTCGCCGTTGAAGAACAGATTCTGGAACAGGTTCTCGGCAGCATCCTTGGTCGGCGGCTCGCCTGGACGCATCATGCGATAGATCTCGACCAGCGCTTCGAGGCGCGTCTTGGTGGGATCGATGCGCAAAGTGTCGGAAATATAAGGACCGCGGTCCAAGTCGTTGACGTACAGCGTGCGGATCTGTTCGATGCCGCTCTCGATCAGTTTGCCGACGGTCGGAACGGTGAGAATTTCATTGGCCTTGGCCAGAATCTCTCCGGTTTCGGTGTTGACGATGTCGTGCGCGAGGACCTTGCCCTGCAGGTATTCCGTGGGCACGGGCAGGCGCTTGATCTGGGCCTCTTCCAATTCGCGGACATGGCGCGCGGTGATGCGGCGGCCTTCCTCGACGATGACTTTCTTGCCGACGCGGATCTCGAACGCCGCGGTCTCGCCGCGCAGGCGCTGCGGGATGACCTCGAATTCAATTTCCTTCTTGGACAGATGGAATACGTTCTTTTCGAAGAACATGTCCAGCACCTGTTCCTCGGTATAGCCGAGGGCGCGCAGGATGATGGTCACCGGCAGCTTGCGGCGCCGGTCGATGCGCGCGAACACGCAGTCCTTCGGGTCGAATTCGAAGTCCAGCCATGAGCCGCGATACGGAATGATGCGGGCGGAGAACAACAGCTTGCCCGATGAGTGTGTCTTGCCGCGGTCGTGATCGAAGAACACGCCCGGGCTGCGATGCAGCTGCGACACGATGACGCGCTCGGTGCCGTTGATGATGAAGGTGCCGTTGTCGGTCATGAGCGGCAGTTCGCCCAAGTAGACCTCTTGTTCGCGCACGTCCTTGACGGGCTTCTTTGCGCCGCTGGCCTCCTTATCGAGCACCACCAGGCGTACCTTGACGCGCAGCGGGGCCGCGTAGGTCAACCCGCGCAACTGGCATTCCTTGACGTCGAACACCGGTTCTCCCAACCGATAGCTCACGTACTCGAGCGTCGCGTTGCCGGAGTAGCTGGAAATGGGGAACACACTGTCGAAGGCGGCGTGCAAGCCGATTTCGTCGCGCTTGGACTCCGCGACGTCCGCTTGCAGGAATCGCCGGTACGAATCCAATTGGATCGCCAGCAGATACGGCGTGCCGAGAATGCTCGGACGCTTCCCGAAGTTCTTACGAATCCGCTTCTTTTCGGTGAACGAATAAGCCATGTGTCATGCCTTCCCGGCGCCGTTACGGCGCCAAATGAACTGAACCTTCTCGGACGGGGCCGCTTCGGCCCCGTTGAATCCGGCGCGTAGCGCCTGAGCAATACGGGGTCGCCGCGACCCCGTAGATTCGGCGCGAAGCGTCTGAAAAAGCGCAGGCGACGGCTGCCGCTGAATCAGCGGCAACCATCGAACTGCGCGTATCGGCAATAATCACTACTTGATAGCAGCCTTGGCGCCCGCGTCCTCCAGCTTCTTCTTGATCGCCTCGGCATCCGCCTTCGGAATGCCTTCCTTGACGGTCGAAGGAGCGCCTTCAACCAAGTCCTTCGCTTCCTTCAGGCCCAATCCCGTGATCTCGCGAATGACCTTGATGACGCCCACTTTGTTGGCGCCGAACTCGGACATCGTCACGGTGAACTCGGTCTGTGCTTCCGCCGCCGGTGCGGCAGCAGCACCGCCGCCGGCTGCAGCCACCGCTACGGGCGCAGCCGCCGTGACGTTGAACTTCTTCTCCATGTCGGAAATCAGCTCAACCACTTCCATGACGGACATCTTGGAAATCGCGTCGAGGATTTCATCTTTAGTAACAGCCATTATCGTCTCCAAATATCTATATGGGTCCCGCGACCCGAATCAGGATTAATTCGCCGCCGCCTGCGCCGCACCGCTCTTCTTGGCTTCAAGAACAGCAGCCAGCGTCCGTACCAACTTCGAGTTGGGGGCAGCCAACGTACCAACGAACTTCGCTATAGGCGCCTTGAGCACACCCAATAGTTGCGACAACGCCTGCGCGCGCGTGGGCAATGAAGCCACGCGATCGAGTGAATCGGCTTTGAGCAGTTGCCCACCCAAAGACACGAGCGTCGTCACCAACTTTTCATTGTCCTTCGCAAACGCCTTGACGATTCGAGCGGCCGCGCCCGGATCTTCGTTGGAGAATGCCAGGACAATGGGTCCTTTCAGCGCCGGAGAAATGCACTCGAAAGCGGTGCCGGCAACGGCCTTGCGCGCGAGCGTATTCTTGACGATCCGCAAATAGACCCCTTCCTTGCGCGCCTTCGCGCGAAGTTCGGTCATCTGCGTCACGGTCAAGCCACGGTTCTCTGCGCCCACCACGGACAGGGCTTTCGCCGCGACCGCGTTGACTTCTGCCACCACGACTTTCTTCTCTTCTAACTTGAGCGCCATCTAGGTCCTCCGGGAAGAAGCGTCACACACCAGGCACGAACGCCGTCGCTCGTACCCACCCTCGAGTACGCCTTCGTACTCCTTGGTGCGACCTTCACCAGGCAATTCCTGATTCGGGTCCCACCATCTGCGCAGGCGGTCTTTAAGAGCCGAGTTTCCAGGGGGAAAGTTGGCTCACCTACGGTCTTCGACGGTGGTTGCGTTCGGCTTTGCAGCCTTACGCAGCCCTCCGTATCCATGCGCTTACGCGCAGTTTTCATGCGCTTACGCGCAACCTTCAACGGGGTCGATGCGACCCCGTCCGATAAAATCCTTAACCCAATCCCAGACTGGCTTGGTCGACCGCGACGCCCGGACCCATGGTCGAGGACACGGTCAATCTCTTTAAGTAAATGCCCTTCGACGTCGCCGGCTTGATCTTCTGCAGATCGGCCACCAGCGCCAGAAGGTTTTCCTTCAGCGCGGTCGTTTCAAAATTGGCGCGCCCGATTTGCGCGTGAATGATGCCCGCCTTGTCGGTGCGATAACGCACCTGACCGGACTTGGCATTCTTCACGGCGCCCGCCACGTCCGGCGTCACCGTGCCCACTTTCGGATTCGGCATCAGTCCGCGGGGACCCAAGATCTGGCCCAATTGGCCGACGATGCGCATGGCATCGGGGCTCGCAATGACGACGTCGAAATCGATCTGACCGGCTTTGACTTTCTCTGCCAGATCCTCGAAACCGACGATGTCCGCGCCGGCCGCTTTGGCGGCATCGGCATTCTTGCCCTGGGTGAACACGGCCACGCGGACGGTCTTGCCCGTGCCGTGCGGCATCACCGTGGAACCGCGGACCTGCTGATCCGATTTGGTGGCGTCGACGCCCAAATTGACCGACACATCCACGGATTCATTGAACTTCGCCGTCGCGAATTCCTTGACGAGCTTGAGCGCCTCATCGATTGCGTACGACTTGCCCGGCGGCAGCTTCTCTTTCCAAGTCTTGGTGCGTTTTACTACGGCTGCCATGTCACACTCCCTCCACGTCAACGCCCATGCTGCGCGCGCTGCCGGC
>DATGVJ010000444.1:0-11431 GCA_035300505.1 Xanthobacteraceae bacterium | reverse complement strand
CGAGTTCCGGGTTCTCCGACGAGAGGCGCAAACCAATACACAAGTGTCTCAACACTCCCCCTGCTTCGCGCGCTGCTTCTTCGCCCGCGATTTCGGGGGGTCGCATTGCCATCGAATGAGCGGCTCGGGCTTTTGGGTCGGTTGCATGAAACGCTCGACCGGCGACGTCTCGAAGCGCTGGCGCTCACGGCCCGGAAGATCGCTCGACGGAATATTGGGAGCCGCGCAAGCGACGGAAAGTGTAGCCATCAGGAAATATCCCGCCAATTGCGATGTGGAGATTTTCATAAGCGTCTCGCGATTTCACCGTACCCGACGACAATTGTTTGCCCGCGCTGTTGCGCAATCGCAATTACCTGCTTCCGCTACGGCGGCTGCAAAGCACCAGGCCATCAACGCGCGAGGACTTCCACTTCGACGTCGACGCCGGTGAAGACGCGGAAAGGCCGCTCATACAACCTGCCGTCGTTGCGGGCGATCGCACGGTACTCGCCTTCGGCCAGAATCACGCGCGGAAAGGCGCCGCTTGCGTCCTTAATCACGTCGCCTCCGGGCGTGAGAACTGTCCATTGTGTATTGGCGCGCGCCTCGCCGCCATAATCGTTGACGAGTTTGAGCGTCATGATCGCGGCGCGATGCGTGACGGTTGCATCGGTCAACTTCCCGACCTGCACGCGAATATCGGAACGCACCACTGAATTGCCGTCGCCGTAATTCGAGACGATGTGATAGGTGCCTTCCGGCACCAGAATCACGTCGCTGGTCTGGGCCGCCTGAACGATGGCGCGCTTGTCGCTCGGCTCGAATTGGCTCCCTTTGAAGAGGTCGAACGAAATCTGCCCAGGCGGGATTTTGGCATCGCCGACCTTGCCTTCGATGCGCAATCCACCTGCGCTGATCTCGAAGACCTCGCGCAGGGGCTCCCCGGCACGAAGCTGCACCGGCTTGGTCGCACTGGCGAGACCGAACCCGACATGCACCACATAGCTGCCAGCCGGCAAGGCAAAGGTCGGCGTGGCGCCCCGGTCCTCTTTGACGGGCCGGAACGCGCCCTGATCAGGCCTCGCAGGATAAATTCGCCAATGCAGGCCGCCGGTGATCTGCGGCATTTCGCGGCCGAATCGCGCACTGACGGCGAGCGCCACCTGCCCCGACGGCATGCTTGGCGACGGGCTCACTGTCGGGGGGAGCGACTGCAAAGTTGGCGCCCTGGGAATACTGCCCGTTGTAACCGGTGGCGCCAAGTTCTGCGCAGGCGCCTGTGGCGCCGGAACCGAAACGGGAACCTCGCCTGGCGGCCTCGGTGCCGCCACGTCGCCGGGTGGCCGGGGTATTGGCAAATTATCAAAGAGTTGCGCACCAGCCTCGGCGGAAAGAGCCGATAGCCACAGACCCACGGCCAACCCGTAAGGGCCAATGCCGCCGACGCTTGCTGCTGAATTCCTCATAGTATGAGTTTTTGACCGAAATCGCGGCAAATTCAAGCCACCTCGTTATGTTTGTCACTACCGGGTTGGTGTGGTAGGCGCAGGGAAAAGGTGCCCCATGCCCGAAGCCATCGACTTGCTGACCACCCGGCGCTCGCTCAAACCGTTCGAGCTTGTTGCTCCGGCCCCCTCGCCTGCTGAAATCGATACGATACTCACGGTCGCGTCACGCGTACCTGACCACGGCAAGCTCACGCCCTGGCGCTTCATCGTATTCGAGGGCGATGCGCGTTTGAAGGCGGGGGCAGCCATAGAGGCCGCCTTCCGGGCCAGATATCCGGATGCCAAGCCGGAACAGATCCAATTCGAACAGCAACGGCTCGCGCGCGCACCGCTGGTCATCGCCGTGGTGAGCAGGGCCGCGCCGCATGTGAAAATTCCCGAATGGGAGCAAGTACTCTCGGCGGGCGCAGCCGCGATGAGTCTTGTCCTTGCTTCCCACGCCATTGGCTATGCGGCCAACTGGATCACCGAATGGTACGCCTACGACAGGCGTGTCCTTGATGCCTTCGGCGTGAGTGAAAGCGAACGCCTTGCGGGATTTGTTCACATCGGCAAGCCTGTCCATCCTCCGGAAGACCGGCCCCGCCCGCCCTTGAACGAAATTGCGACCCGGTTTGGCTGAGGAAGTTCCGGCGGGGTGACCGACGGGTGGGCCGTAATCAAAAAACGATGCGCATGCCATATCTCAAACATTAGTAGGGTTGATGATGGGTCGGTGTTGCCAGCAGGGTGAAGTGCCGCCTCGTCTCGTAGCCCGGCCAAAATAAAATTTCCGCCCCAACAAGGGATCAATGGAACGTCTAACAGTCCAGGCCGTTGCTAGGGCATGGTCGAATTCAATTTCAACGCCGGAACTGCACCTTCGGGATGGCCGCATCATACGCCACCTCGAAGATGCATTAGCTTTCGCTCACGAGCAGGAGATGCGCCCCGGAGTCGACCAGCGCGATGAAGTCTTGCACAAGATCGAACGTGCTCAAACTAGAGAAGAGGCACATGCAGCCGCGCACGGGTTTTTGCGATGGCTGGAAGAGATCGAGGCAGTCTGACAAAACGATGAGCCGCACCAAAACGAAAAATGCAAAGAACCTTTTCGGCTAAGCGTCGGTTTTCGGATGGGTTGCAACCCGTAAGCACGCTCAGCCTCTGCCCCGGCAGGCCGGCTGGAAAGAAATCTCCCATCAGCTGTTGTGATGGATTCTGAGGTTCATTTAAAGAGAATATTCAATTCCTGAATTCGTCCGCCAACTCCGGCTCATGACCTTCAATGGCCTCCTCATCAGCGGGCGGCGGCGGAAGGGGAGGCGGCGGTGGATCGAACAGCGCAAAACCAATGAGCCCGGCCAGAAAGCCGCCGATATGCGCTTCCCAAGCTATAATCTGGTCGGTCCCCAGAATCGAAACTTGTCCGAACAAAAGATTGGTAGCGAACCACACTGCCAGGAACGCAACCAAACGGCGGTCACGCAACATCGTCCGCAATGGCGCCGCTGGCACCCAATAGGCATGTGGATCACCACTCCCCAAGGCGCTAATCGGTCCCCCCTGCTGGAAAATGAACCGGATGGCCGCCGCCATGGCGCCCGAAACCGAAGCCGACGCACCGATTACCGGCGCGCGATCGCCGAAATGGACCGCAAGATGGGCAGCAGCACCGGCCGCTGCCGTCACCAAAAAGAAAATAAGAAACCTCGTCGCACCGAATCGGCGCGCCACCGGAGTACCAAAGGCCACAAGTATGATCCCGTTGAAAAAGAGATGGTTGAAATCGATATGGATGAAAGCGTAGGTTACAAACGTCCAAACGGTCGGCCCCCAGCCAATCCACCACGGGTCCGTGGCAAGCCAACCCAAGTTATAACGCGCCGGGATGAAGGCGAGGACGATCAGCATTTCTCTGGTCTGCTCGTCGTCCAGGCCATAGGCGATGAACGCATGGATGAGGCCGATCGCCGCCAGGACCGCGAGGACGACGCGTGGCACATTGAAAATTCGTTGGCGAGGTGAATCCACGGGTCCTGTTCCAAAGGACCAGGACATAGGGTGTGATACGGTGAGTGGCAAGCCGCGTATGGGAACGCCCAGGGTTTTACCGATATTGTTCTTGCTCGCACCGGTCGGATTTGCCAAACGCTGCCCATGAACATAAGCACACCCGTTGGCGCCCCGGCGCGGCCGCCGCATGCGACCGAGGTGGAACGGCGGCGAACCTTCGCCATCATCTCCCATCCGGACGCCGGCAAGACCACACTGACGGAAAAGCTCCTGCTGTTTGGAGGAGCCATCCAGCTCGCCGGCCAGGTCAAGGCCAAACGGGATCGCCGCTCGACCCGCTCCGACTGGATGGCCATCGAACGCGAACGCGGTATTTCAGTCGTGACGTCCGTCATGACCTTCGAATATGACACCCGCGTTTTCAATCTGCTCGATACGCCCGGTCACGAGGACTTTTCCGAAGACACCTACCGGACCCTTACGGCGGTCGATTCTGCCGTCATGGTGATCGACGGCGCCAAGGGCATCGAAGCCCGCACCCGCAAGCTGTTCGAGGTCTGCCGGCTGCGCGACATCCCGATCATCACTTTCATCAACAAGATGGACCGCGAAACCCGCGAGCCGCTCGACCTGATCGACGAAATCGAGAAGACCCTGGCGCTTGACGCATCGCCCGTCACTTGGCCGATCGGACGCGGGCGCGATTTCATCGGCACTTTCGATATCGAAACCGGCGGCGTTCGCCTCATCGAAGGTCCCGCCAACGAGATTGGCAAACTCCACGACATGACGGTCCCGGAACTTGTCGCGCTCAACCCCAATCTTGACGCGGCAGCGCTCACGGAAGAGATCGAACTCGTGCGCGAGGGCTGCAAGCGGTTCGATCTCCAGGCGTTTCGCGAGGGCCACCTGACACCGGTCTTCTTCGGCAGCGCAATACGCAATTTCGGCGTCCGGGATTTGCTCGACGCGCTCGGTGCAGTCGCTCCGTCGCCGCGCGCCCAGAAGGCTGATGCAAGGGTCGTGCAGGCTGAAGAATCCAGCCTGTCGGCCTTCGTCTTCAAAATCCAGGCCAACATGGACCCGAACCATCGCGACCGTATCGCCTTCGTGCGGCTGTGCTCCGGCAAGTTGACGCGCGGCATGAAAGTCAAGCAAGTGCGCACCGGCAAGCTCATGAGCCTGCACGCTCCGCAGTTCTTCTTCGCTCAGGATCGCGCACTGGCGGAGGAGGCCTATGCGGGCGACGTGGTCGGCATTCCCAACCATGGAACCCTGCGCATCGGCGATACGCTCACCGATGGCGAGGACATCAACTTTTCGGGCGTGCCGAGTTTCGCCCCGGAAATTCTGCGGCGTGTCCGCTTGCCTGACGCCATGAAGGCCAAAAAATTGAAACAGGCGCTTCAGGAATTGGCGGAAGAGGGCGTCGTGCAAGTGTTCCGGCCGGCCGATGGCTCCCCGTCACTGGTCGGCGTGGTCGGCCAATTGCAGCTCGATGTATTGCGCATCAGGCTGTCAGACGAATACGGCCTCGAGATCAGTTGGGACACTCCGGAATTTGGCCTCGCACGCTGGATCAATTCCAATGACAGTAAGGTCCTCGACCGATTCGTGGCATCTAATTCTCATTCCATCGCGGACGATGTCGACGGCGACCCGGTATTCCTGGCGCGCAACAATTTCAATCTCGATTACACCGGCAAGCAAAACAGCGGCATTACTTTCACCGATGTCAAGGATGTCCACGCGCATGCGAAGCGCGCCTAGTTCGACACCAACTTGGCCGCTGCAATCGCCGCATCGAATTGCGGTTGTTCCCGCTTGATCTGCGCTGCGAACTCCTCAGGCGTGGTGCCGTTGGGCGTGATGCCGAGCTTGCCCAATTGCTCCACGATCGCCGGCTCCCTTGCGGCAGCAATCACCAGCCTGGACAGCCGCTCAACGATCGCCGGTGGCGTCCGGGCGGGCGCCAGGAATCCATTCCACGACGACAGCGCAAAGTTCTCATAAACCTCACTTATGGTCGGCACCGCGGGGAGCTGCACCATGCGCTTATCGGTCGCGACCCCGAGAATTCGGATCTTGCCTCCATCGGCATGCGGGATGAGTTCCGATGCATTGCCAAAATACATGTCGACCTGGCCCGCGAGCAAAGCCGATAGCGCCGGCGCACCGCCCCGGAACGGCACGTGCACCGCGTCAACGCCGGCGCGAGCTACAAACAACGCGCCCGACAAATGACCGATCGAACCGACGCCGGCGGATCCATAGTTGAGCTGGCGCTCCTTGCCATAAGCGGCGAATTCCTGGATCGTCTTCGCCGGAATCGCTGCGCTGATCGCAAGGATGAACGGTCCGGTGCCAAAAATGCTGATGGGAACGAATCCGTTGACGGGATCGTAGTTGATCTTCTGAATTTTCGGCACGACCGCAAACTGCGGTGCGGCGCCGAACAACAGCGTATAACCATCAGGCGTTGCTCGTCCCACATATGTTGCAGCGATGGCGCCGGCGGCACCGACACGATTTTCGACAACGAACGGCTGTTTGAGTTCGATCGCCAGCCTGGCGCTCGCCATGCGTGCCATCACGTCGGTATTGCCACCCGGACCAAACGGCACGATGACATTGACGGCCTTGGACGGCCATTCCTGCGCATGCCCTGATGCAGGACTGAACGCCGCCATCGCCACCGCAAAAATGAGACGGATCTGCTGCATCGTTCGACTCTATTCGCTCACGCTCACGTCTTCCAGTACTGACTGAAGTCGGTTGCGACGACGTCCTCGTAGGCGACGTTCTCATTGCCGAGCAGGCCCATGTGGCGCTGGAATTCGATCATGCCATTGACGAAATCGCGCGAGATCGACGAGTCGTAAAATGGCAGATCCCGTTGGACGACGTCGGCAATGAGTTCAGCCTCGGTCGCGGGAAAGAGATTGCGCCCGACCTTCGTTGCAAGGCTGACATCGGCCTTGAGCGCTGTCTGCGTCTTGACCAGGGCGCGGACGGCGGCTGCGACGGCGCCTGGGTCACGCGCAATGACGGCGTCTGACGTGATGAGCGCAGGCATTGTGTAATGAATTGCCTTCGGCGGGCCATCACCCCGCCGCGCATCAATGACCATCGTGCCGGCGCCGCTGCGCACCGCGACTTCCGCGCCCATGCCGTTCGCCCAGAAGCCGTCGATCATGCCGGCCTGCAGGGCGTTCGCGGCCGCCACACCAAAATTCTTGTTCTCACCCAGGAATGCGCCCGGTACAGGACCGATCTTGACCTTGTCGCGCTCGACGTCGATGCCGGCCTCGACGAGGAGGCGCTTGAGGCCGAGGTCGACCAATGGCGCGGCGCCGATGTTCAAACCCTTGATGGCGCTGATGTCGCCCTTCTGCGCCTTGAGATCGGAACGCAGGATCAGGAACCAGTACATGTTCTGCGCGAGCGACGCGAGGAGCTTGGCGCCTTTCCAGCCCGGAAATGCAAACGGCACGCTGTGCGCGGAGCCGCCGACGAAATCGATACCACCATCGCGCAACACTTCGAGCGTCCTGTTGACCGGAAAAATCAATTCCAGCGTCATGTCGAGGCCTTCGTCCTTGAAAAAGCCGAGTTCGACAGCCGCGGCGGCTGGAAAATAAGAATTGGAAATCATGTCAGGGATGGCAATTTTCACGGATCGGCGCTCCTGGAAAGGCGTGGGTTTAGGGACACAAATGTCAATCTGTATCGCGCCGCTCACAACAGGTCTAGAAATTCTGCCAAAGTCAGCCCGGCTTGAGCGATGATGGCCCGTAGCGTTCCACGCTTTAGATCGCCGCTGGCTGCTGGAGAGGTTTTGAGCAGCGCGCGGTACGTAGGATCTGGGCAGAGCAAAAAATGCGCGTTCTTCGCGCGCTTTTTGTGCGAAACCCATCAACACCTCATCGGTCGACGATGGGTTTCGGCAAAACGCGTAAAGAAAGAACGCGTTTTACCTCGACCCATCCTACATCTTTGTTGTCACGATTGCGTCTCAAGACCTTGGGCCTTCATCACCTTTGCGGCTTCCGGCGTCTTCAAGAATTGGAGAAACGCCTTGGCGGCGTCGCCTTGTTTCGCCGCGCTGCTCACTGCCGACGCAAAGTCCGTGTAGTTCTGGTACTCAGCCGGCAGCGGCCCGACGAAGTCAGCACCAGCCACGGGAATGATCTCGCTGATCTGCGTCATGCCGATTTCGGCTTCGCCTCTGGCAATGAAATCTGCCGCCATGGTCGGCGCGACCTTGACTTTGCTCCTGATCGCATCCGCAATTCCAATGCGCGCGAACAGTTCCTTGAGATATATTCCCGACGCGCCTTGATCCACATAAGTAATCGACTTCGCCGACAGAAGTGCCTTCTTATAGGCCTCGGTCGTGCTGATGTCGGGCTTGGGCGCGCCTTTGCGCACTGCAACCCCGATGGCGGAGCGCACCAGCGCCGTGCGGGTTGCGCCGTCGAGCTTGCCTTGGCGGATGAGGTCGTCAATTCCGCCGGCGGTCAGAATCGAGACATCAAACACCTCTCCCTTTTCGATTTCGACCTTCAATACTGCCGCCGGTCCCCATTTGGCGACAACCTTATGGCCGCTCGCCTTTTCAAATCGCGTAATCAACTCGTCAAGCGAGGATTTGACCGCATTCGAACTCACCAGCTTGAACTCGGCGGCGTGCACAACGGTCGAAGCGAGTGCGAACGCAAAACCGATCGTCGCAACTTTGAGCATGTCCATGGGGCTTCTCCCTATTGCTGCAGTAACCTGCTTCACCGCAGCGGCTCCAGCCCCTTCGACACCATCACCTTGACCCATTCAGACCGCACGAAGTGTCGAATGATCTGATGGGCAATTTGAGGCTCGTCAGAATCGGTGCCAATCGCGGCCGCAAATATTGAATAGTTCTGGATCTCCGCGGGGAAGAGACCGGCAACGTCAAGACCGGGTTCAATCAGGATTTCGCTCACCTGCGTGATGCCGATCTCGCTCTCGCCGGTGCTGACGAGCGCAGCACCGCGGCCATTCTTGTGCTTGGCCTTGACCGCCTCCGTAATGCCAAGGCGGGCAAACAGAACCTTCAGATAGTCGCCGGTCAAGCCGCGTTCATTATACGAAATCGATTTGGCGGCCAGCATCGCGCGCTTGAACGCTTCGGTGGACGACAAGTCGAGCTTCGGCGCGCCTTGGCGGATCGCCACACCGAGACCTGCGCGCGCGACGGCGACACGCGAACCGGCGACGAGCCGACCCTTTTTCAGGAGATCATCGATCGCTTCTTCGCCCAGCAAGGCAAAATCGACCATCTCTCCTTTTTCGATTCGAAGCCTCAGGGGTTCGGTCGTGCCGTAGGTGGCTTTGAGGATGACACCACTTCCCTTGTCGAGCGTCACGGAATGTTCTGAGACAGTCGATTTCAATGCGTTGGACACGAATGCGGTGACTTCGACAGCGTGAACGGGGGATGCGGCCGCCAAAGCAACGACAGCCACCATCAGGGACTTGATCTTCATGATTGGCCCTCCGGGTTTGATTTCGGCAGCACGATAGCACAATCGTGCGCGTGTCGCTCCCCTTGAGCTTGGCGAGATCCTCCACTATGTCGGCCCGGATGGCCCCTCCCCTTATCCAACTCACCGATATCCGCCTCACCTTCGGCGGCACCCCGCTCCTGGATGGAGCCGAACTCGCCGTCTCCGAGGGCGAACGCGTGTGCCTGGTCGGGCGCAATGGGTCGGGCAAATCAACGCTGCTCAAGATCGTGGCTGGTCTCATCGAGGCGGACCGCGGAACGCGTTTCGTCCAACCCGGCACGACCATCCGATACCTGCCACAGGAGCCTGATCTTTCCGGCCATGAAACAACACTCGCCTATGTCCAGGCCGGGCTCGGCCCCAGTGACGACCCACACCAGGCACGGCATCTGCTGGAGCAACTGGGCCTCCACGGTGCCGAGGATCCGGCGCAACTTTCCGGCGGCGAGATCAAACGTGCCGCGCTGGCTCACGTGCTGGCGCCGGCACCGGATCTTTTGCTGCTTGACGAGCCCACCAACCATCTCGATTTGCCGACCATCGAATGGCTCGAATCGTGGCTCGGCGAAAACCGCAACACTTTGCTCCTGATCAGCCACGATCGCCGTTTGCTGGAAAACCTGTCACGCAGCACCTGCTGGCTCGATCGCGGCAAGACGAGGCGCATCGAATTGGGATTCGGCGCTTTCGAGTCCTGGCGTGACGAGCGCCTCGCCGAGGAGGAACTCGTCCAGCACAAGCTCGATCGCAAGATCGTGGACGAGGAACATTGGGTGCGCTACGGCGTGAGCGGACGACGCAAACGCAACGTTCGCCGCATGGCGCAATTGCAGACCTTGCGCCAAAACCGGCGCGAATATCGCGGCTCCATCGGCAAGGCCACGATTGCGGCTGCCGAATCCGACAGGTCGGGTGCCCTCGTATTCGAGGCCAAGAACATCGCCAAGTCATTTGAGGAACGGCCCATCATCCTGGATTTCTCCACCAGAATCATGCGCGGCGATTGCATCGGCATCGTCGGGCCCAACGGCAGCGGCAAGACGACGCTCATCAATATTCTGGTGGGCGCGCTGACGCCCGACGAAGGCGAAGTCCAGCGCGGATCCAATCTCCAAATGGTGACGCTCGACCAGGGACGCGAAAGCCTCAATCCCGAATGGACTCTCGCCCAGGCGCTCGCCGGCCCCGACAGCGATACCGTCGTGGTCGGCGGACAAGCCAAACATGTAATTGGCTATATGCGGGATTTTCTCTTCATTGCCGAACAGTCGCGCACACCGCTGCGCGCTTTATCCGGCGGCGAACGCGGCCGCCTGATGCTGGCACGTGCGCTTGCGAAACCCTCCAACGTGCTGGTGCTTGACGAACCCACCAACGACCTCGACCTGGAAACCCTCGACGTACTCGAGGAAATGCTCGGCACCTATGCGGGCACCGTCATTCTCATCAGTCACGATCGCGATTTCCTCGATCGGGTCGTCAACGCTGTGATCGTGCCCGAGGGTGACGGCCGCTGGAGCGAATACGCCGGCGGCTACGCCGACATGCTGGTTCAGCGTGGCGCGGACCTCGCACGCAAGGAGCCAAAAACGGCGAATACAACCAGCGAAAAATCATCGCGGCCTGCGCCGTCGCCGGCCTTCGCACCCAAGCGCAAGCTCTCGTTTCACGAAAAGCACGCCCTTGAGACATTACCAGCGCAAATCAGCGCACTGCAGGCCAATATCGTGAAGCTGCAGGTGCGCCTCGACGACCCGATGCTATATGCGCGCAACCGGGATGAATTCACTCGCACGTCAGGCCTGCTCGCCAAGGCACACGCCGATCTCGCTGCCGCGGAAGAGAAGTGGCTCGAACTTGAAATACTGCGCGAGGAAATCGACGAGCGATAGCGCAAGCTCTCGATGTGCATGTTCCGGGTGCGGTGCAACACACGACCAACCTGATCGTCGTGCCACGTTGCCGGCCTCAAACCAAAGTTTTCTCCAACCACCGCCACACGCCGCGGCCTGCGGCCGCCCCGGTCGCGATGCATGCCTGCAAAAGATAGCCGCCGGTCGGCGCCTCCCAGTCCAGCATCTCGCCGGCCACGAAGGTTCCAGGCCTGCGGCGCAGCATGAAATTCTCGTCCAGCTCGTGAAACGAAACGCCTCCGGCGGTCGAAATCGCATGTGCGATCTGCTCGACTCCCGTGAGTTCAACCGGAACCGCCTTGATCAAACCCGCAAGCTCGTCCGGCGTCGAAACGGCCAATGGCCGCGACGACACGATAGCGGTCTCCTGTAGCAACCCGATCGCGGCCGGAGACAAACTGACGGCTTTGCGCAAGAAGTTCGCGAGCGATTGTTTGCCGCGCGGCACGCTGAGGGCCTCTTGCAACGCCGCGCCAGTGGCGTCGGG
>DATGVJ010000443.1:0-18367 GCA_035300505.1 Xanthobacteraceae bacterium | reverse complement strand
CCAGATCAGCTTGGGCGCATCACGCCCCAGCTTGCATCGCAAATCCTCCTCGCCGCCCGTCACGGCAGCGTAAACACGATCAGCTGGTTGGTCACCTCGCCGGATCCCGGCTTCAACGATCCGGCCGCGAGATAGACCTTGCCGTTCGCCACCGCGGCCGCGGTCGCATGCCGGCCATTTGGCATCGGGGCAAGCGTGCGCCAGCTGTTCGTGGCCGGATCGAAGGCCTCGTTTTCGCTGTTGGTCGATCCGCCCGGAAATTCGCCGCCCAGCACCATGAACAGGCCTTTATAGGCCGTGCCCATAAGTCCGCTACGCACCGTCGGCAGCGCCGGCCCCGATGTCCAGGTATTGGTCTTGGGGTCATAGATGTCATGCATGCCGGTGCGATCTGTCGATGCACCAAAGCGCCCGCCCGCCACGTGAATCTTTCCATTCATCTCCACAGTGGCGGCGTGGTCGCGCGCCTTCGGCAGCGGAGCAAGATCCTTCCAGGTGTTGGTTGCCGGGTCGTACACCTCATGCGTCGCAACGGTCGAACCATCGGGCGCGCGTCCGCCGATTGCATGGATTTTTCCATCGAAAGCGGCCACGCCGACGGAGCCGCGTCCGGCCTTCATGGGCGCCAGCACACGCCACGTATCCAAGACCGGATCATATTCGAGCGCCGTGTTCTGTCCGTCGCGGTGAACGCCGCCGCCGATGAACCCGCCCATCGTATAAATCTTTCCGTTGAGCGTTGCGCTCCCCATGTGGTCGAGCGATCGCGGCAGAGGTGCCCGTGTCCGCCACGTATTGGCCGCGGGGTCATATTGCAGATGGTAGGGGCCGGAGAAGCCGAGAACGGCGCCGCCGATCACGTGAATTTTTCCGGCAACCGACGCCACGGCGACTTCGTTGAGCGCGGCCGGAACCGGCGCCTTCATCTCCCAGCTGCCCTGCGCATGTGCGGAAGCGGTCAGCGCCCCAAATACCATGCATGCCGTCGTGACTTGAAGAAACCTCAAACCAACCATTGGCTGTCTCCCTTGTGTCATCTTGTTGATGTTCTCGTTGTTCAAATCCAACCTTTGAGTTCGCGCAACGCCAATTCGCCGAGCATGAGCATGCCGGGTTCGCCGTCGTTGAGACAGGGGACGGCGAAAAAATTTTCACCCCCATTTTCGCGAAAGATTTTGGCGTTCTCGACCGCGATTTCTTCGAGCGTCTCCAGACAGTCTGCCGAAAACCCCGGCGTGATTACCGCAACGTTCTTGACGCCCCGCTTGGCAAGGGCCTTGACGGTCTGGTCGGTCGCAGGCTCGAGCCATTTGGCACGGCCAAAACGCGATTGGAATGTCAGCATCAACTTCTTTTCATCGAGCCCCAGGCGCGCCCGCAACAGCCGCATGGTTTCGACGCAATGGTCGAAATATGGATCGCCCTTGCGGATGTATTCCTCGGGCATGCCATGGAACGATGCGAGGATCACCTCCGGCTCATATGAAAGCTTGGCAAGCTCCGCTTTTGTCGAAACCGCCAGCGCTTCGATATGGGCAGGTTCATTGTAATAAGGCGGTACAAACCGCAAGGTCGGCTGCCGACGCCACCCCAGCATCACGCGGAACACTTCGTCCACCACCGTTGCGGTGGTGGCCGCGGAATATTGCGGATAAAGCGACATGATCAGGATGCGCTCGCAGCCTTGCCGGACGAGTTCGGCAAGGCGCGATGCGATCGACGGATTGCCGTAGCGCATCGCCCAATCGACCACGAGGGGCGCGCCGCAGGAGGCAAGCCGGACTTTAAGATTCTCGGCCTGGGCGCGGGTGATGGTTTTGAGCGGAGACTCGTTCTTATCGTTGTTCCAAATCTTCTGGTAATCGCGCGCCTTGATGCGCGGCCTTATCTGCAAAATGACCGCATTGAGGATCACCTTCCAGATGAGCCCCTGCCGCTCGATGACCCGCGGATCGGACAGAAACTCACGCAGATAACGCCGCACACCCGGTGCATCGGCCGTATCGGGCGTCCCGAGATTGACCACGAGGACGCCGATCCGGCCGCCTGGCGACGCCGGCTCGGCAGGACGAGTATCCGCGCCCGGCAATGCCGTCGCACCATTGGGATTTACGGGGGAGGATTCATTCATTTTTCTGGCTGCTCCCTGAGTTCCGGTCGACTATACGCGATAGCGGCGCGCCTTGCATGCGTGCTATGGACTTGAGGACTTGGCGAATGCCTGAAGGAAAATCCATGATCGCGATCCGTCGCCTCGCCGCCCTGATCCTGCTGGCAGTGGCCCTCGCCAGCCCGGCCGAAAGCCAAGCCCAAAACCAATCCCAAAACCAAGTCCAATCGACACGGGTCACCTTCCTCCTGGTCAGCGACATCTACCTCATGGGCGACAAGGCAATGGCAGACGGCCAGCGCAGGGGCGGCTTCGCCCGGCTCGCCACAGTCGTGAAAGCCGAACGCGCCAGGGGTGGCCATGTGATATTCGCGCACGCGGGCGACACCTTGTCGCCGTCGCTGATGTCCGGCATTGACCGGGGGGCTCACATCATCACCCTGACCAACCTGATCCCTCCGGATATTTTCGTTCCGGGCAATCATGAATTCGATTTCGGCAAAGACGGATTCTTCAAGCGCATGGGCGAAGCAAAGTTTCCGCTCTATGCCGCCAACCTGCGCGGCCCCGATGGCGCGCCATTGCCGAATTTCAAGGATCGTTCCGTTGTGACCTTCGATGGCGTGCGCATTGGCCTTACGGGTGCCACCTATGACGATTCAAATCGCGCTTCGAGCGCCGGCGACCTCAAGTTTTCCTCAACCCTCGACGCGACGAAAACGCAAGCCGCGGCGCTGCGGAGCGATGGCGCGGATTTCGTCGTCTCGGTCGTGCATGCGGACCGGCGCCAGGACTATCAAATCATACAAAGCGGCGTGGTCGACCTCCTGTTGACCGGGCATGACCACGATCTTTTCGTCAATTACAACGATAAGGTTGCGGCGGTCGAACCAAGCTATGACGGCCATTACGTTGTTGCGGTCGACGTGACCATTAATGTCCGCGAACAGGGCGGCCGGCGCACAACAACCTGGTGGCCGCAGTTTCGCATCATCGACACCGCGACCGTGACACCAGACCCCGAAGTGGCGGCCGTGGTGGCAGAATTCGAACAGCAATTCAGCAAGGAAATGGATGTACCGCTCGGCACGACCGATGTTGAACTCGACAGCCGCACCGCCACGGTACGCACGCGCGAGGCTGCCATCGGCAATCTCATCGCCGACGCGTTGCGCGCCTCCACGCGTGCCGACGCGGTCATTATCAACGGCGGCGGCATCCGCGGCGGTAAGGTCTACCCGCCCGGCACCGCCATCACGCGGCGCGACGTGCTGGCGGAACTGCCGTTCGGCAATCATGTCGTAACGGTCGAAATGCGCGGCCGCGATCTCCGCCGGGCCATCGAAAACGGGTTGTCACAACTGCCTGATCCTGCCGGACGTTTCCCGCAAGTGTCAGGCCTTACGATCGAAGCAGACAGCAAAATGCCCGCCGGCCGACGCGTCAAGTCGATCAAAGTCGGGAATGCCGCGCTGAGCGATACCAAGCTCTACCGGGTCGCCACCATTGATTTCCTCGGCCGCGGCGGCGACGGCTATGACTCCTTCCGCGATGCGCGCCACCTCATGGAAGACGACGACGCGCCGCTGCTTGCCAACGAGGTAATGATCTACATCCGCGACACCGGCACCATCCGTACCCGCGCCAGCGGGCGGGTCGTGGTGAAGTAGCGCGCGCACAAGGCGGGATTGCCGGTGGCGGGTCCGGCAGTTTCACATTAGAATAGCGCCGACACCGCATGGCGCAGACACCCTATGGAATTGCTTGGTAAGCGCTACGACCCGCCCGCGAGGCGATCCTGATCAGGAGCAAGATATGGAAATCAACCGCAACGATGTGATCGCTAGCCTCGGTGGAGAGGCTGCAGTCAAAAGCATGGATCACGAATCACGCGCGGACGCCCTGGAAGAATATCTTTCAGCCCGGCTCGAATCCGTCGTCGCGGCGCGCAAGAATTCGCCCGCTAAATATCCGACCGTCGCCGAACTTGCCGACATGGTCGACAAGCGCGGCTACCGCCGCGGCGTCGGCCGCCTTTTCCTCCATGAACACAGCAACAAATATCCAAGCCCGGATGAGCGGACCAAGACCGTGCCGCGCCTCCCGCCGATGCCGGAGGCACCGACGCTTGTCGACTTCTTCAAATTGCGGTTCACCGGAACCGCACATCTGCTTCAGAGCGCACGGCTGGCACAGAAACGCGGCGTGTCTGAAGAGATCGTGCTTGCCTGTCTCGTCCACGATGCCGCCCAGGCCCTGATCAAGACCGACCATGGCTGGTGGGGCGCGCAGATTTTCGAGCCCTATGTGTCGGAGCGCATCACATTTGCCATCAAATATCACCAGGCCTTGCGCTTCTATCCCGACCCTTCAGTCGGCTACGAATATCCGGAGAGTTATTTCCAGACCTTCGGCATCGACTATGTGCCGCTTCCGCACATCAAGGCGGCCTACGAATATGCGCGGAACCACAAATGGTACATGGAAGCCAGACTGGTGACGACCAACGATCTTTATTCATTCGATCCGGACGTCCATGTCAGTGTCGATGAATTCACCGACATCATAGGCCGTCACTTCAAGCAGCCCAAGGAAGGCCTCGGTTACGACAACACACCGGTCTCCCACATGTGGCGCACCATGATCAATCCCGACGCGCCGCTTTGAGATGCAGGTTGCGGCGCTGCTGCATGGGGCGCCCTTGATGTTCACCGTGCAAGAACCGCAACATTGGCGCAGCGCCCATCGGGAGCGCCATCACGCCATGCGACGATACGTCTCTCCGCTAAGCCCGCTTCCCGTCGTAGACTTTGCGGACGACGGCAACCGTGCGAAGTCTGGAGCCGTACCCAGACAATCACCATTGTCGTCACTTTCAACGAGTCACTTTCAAGCCACCGAAATCGGAGCGAGATCACTTTAGATTACCACGCAATCGCAGGCCCCATGCGCATCACAACTCGCATTTCGCTCTGCTTTGTCGCCATTGTGGTGGCCTTTGCCACCATTTGGATGACGGGCAGCTGGAAGAATGGGGTAAGGTTGATGGAGGGTATTTATCTTGGCGTACTCGGCGTATTCCTCATTTTGTATGTCTTGACGATGATCGCTATTACGAGCACGGACTTCGCAAGATCGTATTGGCTGATCCCTGTCGCTGCCTTCCTGGCATATCCCGTCACGACGCTGGCCTATTTCACGTACCTTGCGACATTTGAACGACAAGCACTGTACCGGGCACTTGATCAAATCGAACCACTAAAATTTGCTGCCATAACTATTATCGCCATTCCGACCGCGTCACTGGCGTGGCTTTTTGGCGCGCTTGCCGGCACTGTATTTGTTGTTCTAGGTCGAAGGATCGGTATCACTCCGCCGCCTTGAGATGCGCCGTCGCGCCGGTCCGGAAAAGATCCAGCAAAGTTGCCTCGTCGGCGCGAGCCGCCTTGAGGCTTTGCAGCTTCACATGACCGAAGCCGCGGATTTTCTCCGGGATTGCCGCGATGCCGACCGCAAGATGATGATTGGCTGGTGTCAATCCGCCCAACAATTCGGCAAGCGTTTTCTCGTAATCCACAATCAGCGTCCGCTCCAGGCGCCGCTCCGCCGTATAGCCGAAGACGTCGAACGCCGTGCCGCGCAGGCTCTTTAGTCGTGCCAGCGCCCGGAAGCCAAACATCATCCAGGGTCCGAACGACATCTTGCGCGGCTGCCCGGTTGCGGGATCGGTACGCGCCATCAAGGGTGGCGCAAGATGGAACTCGAAACGGAGATTCTCGCCATCGAATTCCTTCCGCACCTGCCGCATGAAGGCGCCGTCGCTATAGAGCCGGCCAACTTCATATTCATCCTTGTAGGCCATCAGCTTGAAGAGATTACGCGCCACGGCCTCGCTAAGACCTTGCTTGCCTAACGCCTTGTCGCTTTCGGCCGCTTTCGCCTTCTCGACCCAGCCGCGATAGCGCGCCGCATAGGCTGCGTCCTGATAGTCGGTGAGGAAGGCTGCGCGGCGCTCCACCATTTCATCGAGCGTCTGCGACAGAGCGTGATGGCTTTCCACAGCGCCTGGCGCAACCAGCTTTTCCACTGCCGCCGCATCCGCGGCCGCATAGCGGCCCCAGCGGAATGCTGCCTTGTTCATGGCGGCTGCTTCACCGTTGAGCTCAATCGCACGTTCGACGGATTCGGCCGAGAGCGGCAGGCCGCCGATCTGATAGGCATAACCGAGCATGATCATATTGGCGGCGATCGTTTGTCCCGCCACCGCATTGGCAATGCGCGACGCATCGAGCAAATGGAATGACGCAGCCCCCGTTGCGGTCGCCATCGCGCGGCGCAGGCGCTCCGAGGGAAGCGAAAAGTCGGGATTGCGGGTAAAATCGCCCGGCAGAATCTCGGCACGATTGACCACCATGGTGGTCTTGCCCGCTTCGACGGCAGCCAGCACTTTACGCGACCCCGCCACCACGATGTCGCCCCCGACAACGAGATCAGCGCCGTGGGCCGCAATGCGGATGGCGTGGATGTCCTCAGGTGCTTTGGCCAACCGGATGTAACTGAACACCGAGCCGCCCTTCTGGGCGAGCCCCGCCATATCGAGCACGCCGACGGCCTTGCCTTCGAGATGCGCCGCCATGCCGAGGATCGCGCCGACCGTCACGATGCCGGTGCCGCCGACACCGGTAACGATAATGCCATAAGTACCGTCGATGCGCGGCAGGTTAGGGGCGGGCAGCGCCGGCAGCGGAGCATCAAGCAGACCGCTGACCTGCTTTGGCCGCGCGCCATGCACCGTCACGAAGGACGGGCAGAAGCCCTTGAGGCAGGAAAAATCCTTGTTGCAGCTAGATTGGTCGATCGTGCGCTTGCGGCCCCATTCGGTTTCGAGCGGCTGCACGGACACGCAGTTCGACTGGACGCCGCAATCGCCGCAGCCTTCACATACCAGTTCGTTGATGATCACCCGCTTGTCGGGATCCGGATATGCGTTGCGCTTGCGGCGGCGGCGTTTCTCCGCCGCGCAGGTCTGGTCGTAGATCAAAACCGTCGTACCCGGAACGGCGGCGAGCTCCTGCTGTACCGCGTTGAGGTCATCACGATGATGGATCGTGAGGCCGCGCGGCCATTCGGTATCGCTTGCATATTTGTCCGGCTCGTCGGTGACGACCACAACACGCTTGGCGCCTTCGGCCGTGACCTGGCGCGCCACCTGCGGTACCGTGAGCCCACCATCGTTGGACTGGCCACCCGTCATCGCGACCGCGTCGTTGAACAAAAGCTTATAGGTGATGTTCACGCCCGACGCGACGGCCGCGCGGATCGCCATATAGCCCGAGTGATTGTAAGTGCCGTCGCCGATATTCTGCAGCACATGCGGACGCGTAGAGAACGGTGCCTCGCCGATCCAGTTCGCGCCCTCGCCGCCCATCTGGGTGAAGCCCGACGTGCTGCGATCCATCCACTGCACCATGTAGTGGCAGCCGATCCCCGCATAGGCGCGCATCCCGTCCGGCACCACGGTCGAACGATTATGTGGACAGCCCGAACAGAAATAGGGAATGCGTTGCGCAATATCGGTCGTATCCGCCAAGGCCTGTTGCGCTTCCTTGAGACGCCCGACCCGTTCGGCGAGATCGTGATTGTGGGCCCTCGCAAGCAGCCGCTCGCCGATGCAAATCGCAACATCGTTCGGATCAAGCGCGCCCTTGACCGGAAACAGCCAATTGCCGCGCTCGTCCTTCTTGCCGATGCAGGTCGGCTGATTGGCCGTGCCATAGAGTTCTTCGCGCACCTGCACTTCAATGAGCGAGCGCTTCTCTTCCACCACAATAATGAGATCGAGGTCGCGCGCGAATTCCTTGAGTTCCTGCCGGCTCAACGGCCAAGGGCAGCCGACTTTGTAGAGCCGCAGCCCGAGATCGTTGCAGCGCACCTCGTCGATGCCGAGCTCATCGAGCGCCTGGCGGACGTCGAGATAGGACTTGCCGGTGGTGATGATACCGATGCGCGGCGCGGAGCCGCCGGAGGTGATGTAGCGATTGAGCTTGTTGGCGCGCACGAAGGCCAGCATGGCGTCGCGTTTGAAATCATGCAAACGCGCTTCCATGCCGAGCACGGTGTCGCGCAGCCGGATGTTGAGACCACCCTCCGGCATGTCGAAGTCGGTCGGAACGACGATGTTGACGCGATCGAGGCTGCCGTCGATGACGGCGGTCGTCTCCACAGTCTCGTGCATGGATTTGAGCGCCACCCAGCTGCCGCAAAAGCGCGACATCGCCCAGCCGTAGAGGCCGTAATCCAGAATCTCCTGCACGCCCGCCGGATTGAGGATCGGGATCATCACGTCGATGAAATGATATTCGGACTGGTGCGCGGTGGTGGAGGATTCCGCGGTGTGGTCGTCGCCCATCAAGGCCAGCACGCCACCGTGTTTCGACGTTCCGGCAAAATTCGCATGGCGAAAGACGTCGCCGGTGCGGTCGACTCCGGGGCCTTTGCCGTACCAAAGGCCGAACACGCCATCGAACCTGCCCTCGCCTCGAAGTTCCGCCTGTTGCGACCCCCAGAGCGAAGTCGCGGCGAGATCCTCGTTGATGCCAGCCTGAAACTTGACGTCGGCCGCAACGAGATGGCGGGCGGCACGTACGAACTGCTGATCCAGTCCCCCGAGCGGCGAACCGCGATAGCCGGTGACGAAGCCCGCCGTATTGAGCCCCGCGCGCCGGTCGCGTTCCTTCTGCATCAGGCAAAGGCGTACAATTGCCTGATAGCCGGTGGCGTAGATCCGGCCCTTCCCGAGATCGAATTTGTCGTCGAGCGTGACATTGGCGAGAGCCATTTCGAAAACCTCAACTGGGGACCAGAGGTTCCATAAAGATAGGAAAAGGAATCCTGGCCGCAATTATTATAGACGCAAACGACTGGAAATTCTGCCCAATCCCAGGTCCCGGCAATGAAATGTCGGTTGTATCGGCCAGGACGAATTTTGACGCAATGCAGCAGGAATCGATTGGGCAACAAGTCGCACCGCCGGGTGATTCAATCCGGCGGGCGTTGTAGACTTTTTCCAAATCCAATAACGTCGTGAGCAGCCATTGCCGGCTAATAACGACGCGGCGTGCGCACGGCTGCATATCAACGGTCCGGCGTGATCGCCGGCCGGTCGCAGGGAGGGCATCGAAATGTCCGGTGAGAACTCTACGGGTATTAAGAAGACTGACGAGAAAAGGCCTGACGAGGGCATTGCACGCCGCAGTTTTCTCACCGGCGCGGGCGCCGCCGGCACCGCGGTTGCGGCCTTGACGTTGCCGGCCGCCGAAGAGGCCAAGGCTCAGCAGGCGCCGGCGGCGGCAGCTGCGTCCGATCCGCGCAGCGATTCGCCGCTCATCCTCAACGCCACCGAGAACGCCTTTGTCCAGGCGGTGGTCGATACGTTCATCCCAGCCGATGGACTGTCTCCGTCGGGCACCGACTGCGGCGTTGCCGTGTTCATCGACCGCCAGTTGGCCGGCGCCTATGGCCGCGGCGCCAAGCTTTATCGCAGCGGGCCGTACTTCAAGGGCAAGCCGGAACACGGCTATCAGCTTCCGCTCACGCCGTATGAATTCATCCGGGCCGGCATTGCCGACGCCAATGCCTGGACGCAAAAAACCTACGGCAAAGAGTTCGACCGTCTGACGCCTGCGCAGCGCGACGAGGCGCTTAAAGTCATGGACGCCGGCAAGGCCGAGTTCATCAACGCGAAAATGTTCTTCGAACAGCTTTATGCGCTGACCATAGAGGGCTTCTTCGCCGACCCGATCTACGGCGGCAACCGCAACAAGGTCGCCTGGAAGATGATCGGATATCCGGGCCTGCCGGCCAATTACGGAGGCGGCAAGGCGCTCGAATATCGCGGCAAAAAGGTCGTGCTCGAGCCCAAATCCATCGGCGATTTTTCTTGAACGGGAACCACCATGGCTATCAGACTCAAAGAAGTCGACGCCGTAACCGTTGGAGTGGGTTGGACCGGCTCGATCCTCGCCCGCGAACTCACCAAGGCCGGCCTCACTGTGGTCGGGCTCGAACGCGGCGCCAATCAGAGCCCGGCCCAGGATTTCGCCCTGCCCGGCATCCGCGACGAGTTCAAATACCGGCTGCGCACTGAACTCATGCAGGACACCGCAATGGAGACGCTGACGCTCCGCCACGCGCCGGGCGAGACCGCGTTGCCGTGGCGGCGCTGGGGCGCGTTCAGCCCTGGCGACGGCGTTGGCGGCGCGGGAACGCACTGGAACGGGGTCACCTGGCGCTTCCTGCCGACCGACTTCGAAATTCGCTCACACCTGACGCAGCGTTATGGCCGCAATGCCATTCCGCCGGAGATGACGCTGCAGGATTGGGGTGTCACCTATGCCGAACTCGAGCCCTATTTCGACCGCTTCGAAAAGCTGTGCGGCGTTTCCGGCAAGGCTGGCAATCTCGGCGGCCAAAAGATCGAGGGCGGCAACATCTTCGAAGGGCCGCGCGCAGCGGAATATCCGAACAAGCCGCTGACGATGGCGCAATGCGGCCTGATCTTCGACAAGGCCACCAAGGGCCTTGGGATGCACCCGTTCCCGATTCCGTCCTCCAACAACAGCGCAGCTTATACGAACCCGGAAGGTCTCACGCTCGGCGCCTGCCAGTATTGCGGTCACTGCGAATTCTTCGGCTGCGAGGCCAACTCGAAGGCGAGCCCGCACACCTGCATCCTGCCGGTACTGCTCAAGGACCCGAAATACGAGCTGCGCACCAACGCCTATGTCAACAAGATCATCTACGACAAGGCGGCCCGGAAGGTGAGCGGCGTTACCTATATCGACCGCCGCACCGGCGAGGAATACGAGCAGCCCGCCAATATCGTGCTGTTGTGCGCCTATCCGTTCAACAACACCGGCCTGATGCTGATGTCGGGGATCGGAGCACCTTACGATCCGGGCACAGGTCAGGGTGTCGTCGGCAAGAACTACTGTTATCAGGTGACATCCAACATGCAGATCTTCGTCGACGACGAGATCAACCCGTTCATCGGCACCGGCGTTTCGCCGTGCGCGGTCGACGACTGGCAGGGCGATAATTTCGACCATGGCGGGCTTGGCTTCTTCGGCGGCGGCTTCATCAGCGCGGCGCAGACCGGCGGGCGGCCCATACAGGTGCGCGCCGTCCCGCCCGGCACACCGCGCTGGGGCTCGGAATGGAAGAAGGCGACCGCGCAGTGGTACAACCACTTCTTCGCCATCAACACCCACGGCTCGAACTACCCGCACCGCAACAATTATCTCGACCTCGATCCGAACTATAAGGACGCGATCGGACGGCCGCTTGTGCGCATGACGTTCAATCTCTTCGAGAACGACTGGAAGATGTCGGCCTTCCTGACCGAAAAGGCGGTGCAGATCGGGCGCGCGATCAATCCGCGCCACATGGGTAACGCCGTGCCGCGCCGGGGCAACTTCGACGGCCGCGTCGGGCAGACGGTGCACAATACGGGCGGCACCATCATGGGTGCCGATCCCAGGACGAGCGTGGTCAATCGCTACCTGCAGTCCTGGGATGCCGACAATCTGTTCGTGATGGGCGCGTCGGTGTTCGCGCACAACGGCGGCTACAATCCGACCGGCACGGTCGGCGCGCTTGCCTATTGGAGCGCACGCGCCATCGTGCAGGACTATGTCAAGATGCCGGGCCCGCTCGTGCGCGCGTGAGGGGAAAAGTAAAAGTAGAGGGTGCGCCATGGGCGCGCGTGCCGCGCGCCCGATTGACGCTCCTTCGGTTCGCAAGCGCGCCGTGCCCAGGCGTTCCTGTCTTGATGTGCGTTCCTGTCTTGATGTGCGCTGTCTGCCGGTGGGCACGGCGCCACGGCAGTGTATTTTCTGTCTTGCGATGATGACCGCGCCCGCACCTCCGAGCCACCGCGATGCGCGGCTCATTACATTCGGCGTGCTGCTGCCCTTGTTCATGGGCTCGATCGACAACACGATCCTGGCAAGCGCTCTGCCGACGATCGGGCGCGACTTCGGCGATGTTGCGGGCCTGCCCTGGTTGATCACCATCTACCTGTTGGCCGCAACCGCCGCCATGCCGCTCTATGGCAAGGTCGCGGATATTCACGGCCGCGAGAGAGCACTGCACATCGGCATCGCAACCCACATGGTTGGATCGCTGATTTGCGCCTTGGCGCCATCGATCGCAGTGTTTATCCTGGGACGCGCCATTCAGGGCCTCGGCGGCGCCGGTCTTTCGGCGGTCTCCGTCATCGTGCTGGGCGATATTGCGGCGCCTGCGGAGCGCGGCCGCTATTACGCGTATTTCTCCATGGTTTATACGACCGCCGGCGCCTGCGGACCTGCGTTCGGTGGATTCATTTCCGACCACTTGCATTGGTCCATTATCTTCTGGCTCAATATACCGCTCGGCGTTCTGGCATTCTGGATCACCTCCTGCTTGCTGCGGCGGCTGCCGCGTTACGAACGGCCGCATCGCCTGGATGTGATCGGCGCCGTCCTGATCGTCGTTGCCAGTATTTCGTTCATGTTGGCGATCAATCTCGGAGGCAAAACCTATCCATGGCTGTCGCTTCCAGTCGCAACATTGTTCGTCGCAGCCCTCGCCCTCGGCATACTGTTCGTACTACGGCTCAACATCGCAATTGAACCGCTCGTCCCTATTGCCATCCTCACCAACCCGGTCGTCGCCTGGTCGGTGGCGGCCAATGCGGTCGGATGGAGCGCCATCACCGGGCTCAATATTTTTCTCCCGATGTATTTGCAAAGCGTGATCGGACTGTCGCCAAGCACGGCCGGCTTGAGCCTCATGGTGCTGATGATGAGCCTCAACACAAGCGCCGGGCTGGCCGGGCAGCTGCTCGGCCGTGTCAAACATTACAAGCGGCTGCCCATATGTGCGCTTGCGGTCGCTTGCGGAGCGGTGGCTATGCTGGCGCTGTGGGCAGATCATATGGACATTGTGACATTCGAAATCCTGCTCTTCGTGATCGGAGTAGGTTTTGGCCCCATGCCGTCAATGGCCATGGTGGCGATGCAGAGCATGATCGCGCAACACCAACTCGGGATTTCAGTCGGCACCATGAACTTTTCGCGCAATCTGGTCACGACGATCGTGGTGGCGCTCTTAGGCGTCATTGTGCTCGCCGTCACATCGGCGCTCGGTCCGATTGGCAGCGGTCAATTCGGCGACGCGCTTGCACCCGACGCCGCGGAAGCGGTCGTGGCGTTCCGGCGCGCATTCTTCGCGGTCTCGGGCTGCCTTGCAATTTCGCTGGTATGCCTGGCCATGATCGAAGAGCGGCCATTGCGTACATCCGTGAAGGTGGAGAACAAATAATCACCCCCACTTCCAGAAGTCGCGGCCTTCCGTATTCATGGATCGTGCGAGCACCATCTTGTGGACCTCGTCGGCGCCATCGACCAGGCGTGCCTGCCGCGCATAGCGGTAAATCCATTCCAGAACCGTGTCCTTTGAATATCCGCGCGCGCCATTGAGCTGGATCCCTGTATCTGCCGCGAGATGGAGCGTGTCGGCGACATGCACCTTGGCCATGGATACTTCCTTCTGGGCGCGGTCACCGCGGTCGATGAGCCAGGCCGCATGCATGACAAGCAGCCGTCCGATCGAAATGCGATGCGCGACATCGCCAAGTTTGATCTGAACGCTTTCGCGGTCCGCAAGCTTAATCCCAAATCCTTCGCGCTCCGCCACATAAGCCTGCGCAATCTCACAACAGCGCTTGGCCAGGCCAAGCCAGCGCATGCAATGCGTCAGGCGCGCCGGCCCGAGCCTCACCTGCGTCAATCGCAGACCGTCACCGACACCCATCAACACGTCTTCGTCGGACACTTCGAGGCCATCGAAGATAAGCTCGCAATGCCCGCCATGTTCTTCCGGCCCCATGATCGGAATTCGCCGTACGATGTGCCAGCCCGGCTGGTCGCGATGAAACAGGAAACCCGTGAGGCCCCGGCGCGGATCGTCCGAAGTCCGCGCCACCAGGATGAAATGCCGGGCTTCGCCCGCACCGGTAATGAACCACTTGTGGCCGCGGATGATCCAACGATCGCCTTTGCGCTCGGCACGCGTGCGGATCATGTTAGGGTCGGAGCCGCCGCCCGGCGCCGGCTCCGTCATCGCGAAGGCGGAGCGCACACGTCCCTCGACGATCGGCCGCAACCATTTTTCCTTTTGCGCCGCCGTGCCAACCCGTGCAAGGAGGTTCATATTGCCGTCGTCGGGCGCGGCGCAGTTGAAGCATACCGGCCCGAAGATCGAACGGTTCGCCTCCTCATACATGGCCGCCCAGCCGACGACCGGCAGCCCCATGCCGCCGAATTCCTTCGGCGTTTGCGGCGCCCACAGGCCGGCTGCCTTTGCGGTTTCGCGCACGCGCCCCAGCACATCGAGGCGAATGTTTTCGTGGTCGTCAAAATTGGCACGGTCGGCTTCGAGCGCAAGCACATGGGCCTCGATGAATTCACGCGTCCGCAACCGGACATCTTCGAGTGCGGGCGGGAGCGTGAAATCCATGATCGACCTTCCGGCGTTGCTGCTTTCGTTGTCCAAGCATATACCGAGAGCGCGCATATGAGGGGCTTATGAACAATTTCACGCCCATTGCAGCCGCCGTCGGCGGCGCCTTGATCGGACTGGCGACGGTGCTGTTGATGATGCTCACCGGCCGTGTCGCCGGCATCAGCGGCATATTCGGCGGCCTGCTTTCGCTGCCGTCATCCGACACGATACAATCCGACAAGATTTGGCGCATTGCGTTCATAGCCGGGCTCATCCTCGCGCCGCTGACCGGCACATTCGTGGGCCACGCGCTGGCGGAACCGCAATTGCCCGCAAGCTGGCCGGTCGTCGTGGTTGCCGGCCTCCTGGTGGGCATCGGGACCCGCATCGGCAGTGGCTGTACGTCGGGCCATGGCGTTTGCGGCATTGCGCGTCTCTCACCGCGCTCGATCGTGGCCACCATGATTTTTATGGCGGCTGCGATCGTCACCGCATTGACGCATCATGTTTTTGGAGCATAGACCATGATCGCGCTGGCGGCTTTGCTGTGCGGGTTTATCTTCGGCTGGGGACTGCTCATTTCCGGCATGATGAATCCCACAAAGGTCTTGGGTTTTCTCGACATCTTCGGCGCCTGGGACGCAAGCCTCGCAGTCGTCATGGCGGGTGCACTCGCCGTCACCAGTATCGGCTTTGCATGGGCGAAGCAGCGCGGGACGCCGCTCCTGGCCCCGCGATTCCAGTGGCCAACAAGGTCCGACATCGACCGGCCGCTGGTGGCCGGTGCGCTGACGTTCGGGGTCGGCTGGGGCTTGGCCGGGCTTTGCCCCGGGCCGGCCTTGGAAAATCTCGCCTCCCTGTCGCCGCGTGTAATCATCTTCGTCATCGCGATGGCGATCGGCATGATGGTCGGAGGGCTGTTGCAGAAGCGCGCAATTGCGGAAGGTCCGGCGTATTGATCCCTGCGCACGCGCCACCGCCGCCTGCTCCAGGAATGCGTGCACTAATCGAAGCGAAGTCCTGGCCCACACAAGACCGATGCGATTGGAGGATGCAAACCTGGGTGTGGGTTCCTCAAGGCTGGCGGATTGCAATATCGAAATCTGGTCAACCCGAAGCGAGCACCTACGGCGCCGCGAACACAACGCCGCAGGCATTTGACCTTCCCAACGGCGCTTAAGCAGCGCTAGACGGGCGCGCCGCCCTCGTGCCACGTGCTGCCGTCGCTTCAATCTGGCTGTGATAGAATTCCAGGACGAACAGGCGAATAGCCGACGATAGATTGCCGTTGCGCTCGGCATCGATGGACATCGCGAGCTCGGACAACGTCATGTTACGAAGGGTTGCGATATCCTTGAACGCTCGCCAAAAGGCTTGTTCCAGACTAACGCTGGTCTTGTGTCGGCCGATGATGATCGAGCGTTTGACGACAAGTGATTTCATCGGTAGCTCTCCTAGCCGTTGCAGTCAAAAGTGGGCGAAGCGTCTCCGCGGCCTCTCCAAAGACCTCGCGCGTGGTGGGTTACGCCCGCCATCCTGATTTTTCGTGGAACAGCCATAGCGTGCGCACAGCATTTGAGCCTCAGTGGCAAAGTTTCCCTACGTTTCCGAGTGCTACCGAGCGCAGCCGCGCAGGATCCCGCTCACCGTCCGAAGCCGCCCGCAGAACACGTTCTGCGAACGTAACCTTTGATGTGCGCTGTTGCATATCATGCTCAAGCTGCTCCCATGCATTTTCAAGTGCGGTCCGCATCAAGTTGATCGTCTCGGGGTCAAAAAACTGGTCTTCCGCGCTCATTGCGCTCTCCCAACAATACCCATTCACGCTTTGCCTAATTCTGTGACGAAGAAACCCATCTTGTCTGTCGCCTACCGAACATTGGGATAATTATTGCAAGCCCGTTGAGTTCATTGGAAAATTCCCGTTTTTAAATGCGGTCGGATCACCCCGCCGCGCAATTGTTCGCGCGGGGCAGCAGATTTGCGACAGACATGCCACTGGAGCCGGTCAAGCTTGGAGACGAGGACGCTGCACTTCGCTCTCTTGGCGGCCGCGAGCGCAGCGAGCTGAGGTCGCCGATCGAGCGTATTGGCACCCTTGCCCGTTTCTATGTCGACATATTCGGCCAAGATTTGCATGCCCTCGGCTTCAGCAATCCGCGTGGTGGCAGCTCTTGGGGCGTCAATTCCGAGGCCAGAGCGTTGCTGTTGATTTGTGGGGACTCGGAAGTATACGATAGTTGTTTCCATATAAACTATATACCACCGTTTACGGTTTGTATGAAATCTAAAGTAGAGTAATGAAATTGCTTAACTAGCGAGCACATGCGTACTTGCGAGTATTGTGCATTTATTTAGTAAGAGAAGCTTGTTGATTCAGAAATGCCTCACTCCGCTATGTAGCTTCCTGATCGACCACGCAGCACGGCAGCCGGCTACCAGCGCTCTTTTTTCCCGATCACACCCGGTGTAACGTCCACACGAAGCTGCTCGCCCGGGACATTCCCACGTGATGTTCCATAAATCTCGATATGCGCCCGACCTTTCATTCAATTGAAACACCGGAGCGACGCCATGCTAAAACTCCCACGCCGCAAATTCCTGCGTCTAGCCGCGGGCGCTGCTGCGCTGCCCGCCATGCCGTATATCGCGAGGGCGCAAGCCTATCCGTCGCGACCCGTACGGCTGGTAACGCCTTTCCCACCCGGCGGCTCGGTAGACCTTGCGTCGCGGGTGATCGGGCAATGGCTGTCGGAACGGCTGGGCCAACAGGTCGTGATAGAGAACCGGCCGGGCGCTGGCGGCAATGTCGGCAGCGAGGTCGCCGCGAAAGCTTCCCCGGACGGCTACACAATCCTCTTGTGCAGCGCGGCGAACACGATCAGCGCTACGCTCTATGACAAGCTAGGCTACGATTTTGCCAAGGACTTTGCGCCGGTCGGCGGAATTAGCCGCGCGCCAAATGTCATGGTGATCAATCCATCGGTACCAGCAAAATCGGTCGCGGAGTTTATCTCCTATGCGAAGACTAATCCGAACAAGGTCAACATGGGATCGTCCGGGATAGGAACGTCGATCCACCTCGGCGGCGAGCTATTCAAGCTTATGGCCGGCGTCAACATGGTGCACGTGCCGTATCGCGGCTCCGCGCCCATGCTCACCGACCTCATCGGCGGGCAGGTGCAGGTCGCTTTCGATAATCTGCAGCCAGCGATTCCTCATATCAAGGCGGGCACGCTACGCGCGCTGGCGGTAACAACGTTGGCACGTTCGGATATGCTGCCGGAGTTACCTCCGATTGCCGATTTCGTGCCGGGCTATGAAGTGAGCACGTGGAACGGCATTGTCGCGCCCAGGAGCACGCCGGACGACATCGTCGCTCGGCTCAACATGGAGATCAATGCCGGCCTTGCTGATGCGAAGGTCAAGGAGCGGATCGCCGAGATGGGAGCATCGCCGCTCACGGTCTCGCCTGCCGAATTCGGCAAGTTCATCGCGGATGATATCGAGAAATGGGCAAAGGTCATCCGCGCCGGTAACATCAAGCCGGAATGAGGCTACAATTCAACGTGAAATATTCCAAATTTACAGAGGGGCATCACGATGAAACTCCCACGCCGCAAATTCCTGCGTCTATCCGCAGGCGCTGCCGCGCTGCCTTTCGCACCGCATATCGCGCGGGCGCAAGCCTACCCGACGCGACCGGTGCGC
>DATGVJ010000442.1:0-22671 GCA_035300505.1 Xanthobacteraceae bacterium | reverse complement strand
ATGTGGCAACTTTGTACTTGACAACGAAAGCCCCATACAAGGGTTGGGGTGAGGGGGGACCAAACTCGATCGGTCGAACCCCCCTCGCCCTAACCCTCTTGGCGGCTTTGCCGCCCCCGGAGGGGAGAGGGAACAGACCGTGCTCGCTGTTAGGCCGTGTATCACACCGCAATCTTGTCTCCGCGATCCGTCGTCTCGTTACCGCCGTCGCATGTTTGATCCTCACCCACGCCTACGCGGCCGCCCAGACCGCGCAAAGCGTCGAAGATTTCTACCGCGGTAAGACCATCACGATCTATGTCGGCACCGGCATCGGCGCGGGTGCGGTCAGTGCCTATCCGATGGCGCTGGCACCGGTCATCCGCAAATACATCCCAGGCAATCCCAATATCGTGGTCTCGCATATGCCGGGCGCCGGCGGCATCAAGGCGGCCACTTTCATCGAAAGCGTCGGCCCGCAGGATGGCACCGCCTGGGGATTCATCACGCGCGGCTTCATGCTGGCGCCGCTCCTCAAGCTGCCGCAGGCGAATTTCCAGCCCACGCGCTTCAACTGGATCGGCAGCCCGTCGCGCACCGTATCGATGGGCATTTCCTACAACGCGTGGACGCCGGTGCGTACAATTCAAGACGCCATGGCGCGCGAGGTGGTGATCGGCGCCACGTCGATCGCCCAGGACACCGGCATTTTTCCGCGCGCGCTCAACCGCATCATCGGAACGAAATTCAAGATCGTCACCGGCTACGCTTCGGTCGGCGCCGTCGACATTGCGATCGAACGCGGCGAGGTGCAGGGCAAGGTCGGCTCCACCTGGAAGTCGCTCAACAGCGGACCGACCATCAATTGGGTGCGGGACGGAACGGTCTCCGTCCTGGTGCAACTCGGCGTCGCCAAAGCACCCGACATCCCTTCGCACGTTCCGCTCGGACTTGATCTGGCAAGGACGCCGCAAGACCGCCAGGTGCTCGAAGTGCTGTGCGCGCCGAGCGCCACCGGCTATCCGTCGTTCATGGGGCCGGGCGTGCCGAAAGAGCGCGTCGAGGCCATCCGGACGGCTTACGCCGCCGCCATGAAGGACCCTGAATTCATCGATGCCGTCGCCAAGAGCGGTCTCGACATCGATCCGATCGGAGCCGACGAATTGACCGACATCGTGCGCCGCATTTATGCGCTGCCCGATGCGGCGGTGGATCGTGCCCGCGACCTGCTGCCGTCGCAATAGCGACGCGTTTGGAGTTCCGCGTTTACACGGCTTTTCTTCCTGCTGGCGAGACATTGAAGGAAGACGGTCAATTCGACGCTGCGTCGCAGCGCGTGCGCAGCGTGCCGACGGCTTGAGACAATCCCGCGGTCGACAATTTGGCGACGCGTGTCGGCACGTCCGCATTATAGAACTCAGTGAATTGAATAGAATCGCGTGCACCGGCCGCCTCGATATCATCGAGTGACAATTCGGTCCCCCATAGTTCGAACGATGTGCCGGCTTCGATCGCGTCCAGCTTGACCAACGAGCCGGTCCCGAAAAGTCTCACTTTGCGTTCGGCAAGATTGAGGTCAATCGTTCGCTTGATCCCATTGTCGTCTAAACCCAGGCCACGAAAATAGGCAAGCTTAACCTTTAGCGGGCTCCCGCATTCCATCCGAATGAAACTTTGTCGCAATTCCTTGCGGCGCTCATCTTTGGCTGTGACGAAAAACTTCACGACCCAGAGCTTTTGCGGAAGAAGTTCGGTCGCGACCCAGCGCGTTTCATTGAATTCTCGGATGTCGATACCGAAACTGACGATCTCGTCGCGGGTAAGATAGTGGATGCTCTCATGCGGGACCTTCGAAAGAAGATCGAACATGCGCGCATCGATTTTCATCTCCTGAACGTATCGCCGCATTTGGACATTGATTTCTTCAAGTCGAATTCGTTGGTTTAACGCGACCTGCTTGTCTGAAAGATCGATCCTGCTACCATCCATTCGGTACGGAAGGAGCTTGCCCGCGTGGACACCAAGCCGTGAACCGGGCGGAACTTGTCGCACCTTGGCGCCGATCAGCGCAAAGACGCATGCGGAACTGCATGTTGAATAGCTGCGCAACGACGACTGCAACACTTGCCCCGATTGCTTGAGCGATCGACATACTTGTTCGCTGACGCCTTGGCAGGCCGCCGGAATGGTTTGAGAAACGCCGGCCGTCATCTCGCGCGCCCGCAACATTCGGCCCATGGTCAAGGCCGCTGAGCCAATGCCACCCGGCGAGTGAAAGAAAATCGGCAGTTTCCTCCTGCCGACACGCGTCAATATGCTCGACAAGCGCTGGGCCGCACCGGCATCGATCTGTCCTTCCGCTGCGATCCATTCGTTGCAGCCTGGACCGCAGGCGTCGGCTTCACCTTTGGCCAGATAGAAGACAATCGGCGGCGGCGTCGAGTCTTCCTTGGCTTTGGCGACGCCTGTTCGATCCGATTGGGCGGCTGCGAAACCCGCAATCGGCAATAACATCAATGCCAGAAACGCGGCCCTGACTATCATCTGTAGATCATCACTGCGGACCATCAGAAGATCTTTCGAGATCGATGGACGATCGGAAGCCTACTGCGTACCAACCTATGGTTCCAAAACGACACAATCGAGGCGACCTCAGCGGTTGCCACCCCTGCGGCATTTTTTTCCAACAAGCCCGGCGACGAAAGGGGTTACATGGGTTATAACCTTGCACAAACAAGCAAGAGCCCCGGGAGTCTTGAAATGAAAAACCAAAGTGCTTGCCGTATCGTCAGGACCTTGGTCATCAGGGTCTTGGTCGTCAGGGTTACGGTGCCGTTTGCCGCCGTATGCGCGTTGCTGCCGCCCACGGGACCTTCCGCCTACGCGGAAACCCTGGCCGTCTTTACCAAGAGCGCCGGCAACCCGATCGCGCGCGCGACCCGCGCTGGTGCCGATCAGGTCGCCAAGGCGAACGGGTTTACGGTGTTCCATTACATCCCGACGTCGGCCGACAATCCGACCCAACAGACCGCGCTCGTCGAAGAAGGGCTTAAAGCCAAGCATGACGCCTTCGTGTTCACGCCCGTCGACGTCAAGATCATGGTAACGGCGGTCCAGAAGGTCAATGCCGCCAACATTCCGCTGGTCAATGTAGCCGACAAGCTCACGGGCGGTTCGAGCGTCGCATTCATCGGGACCGACGACTACGCCATCGCGCTTGAAACCGCGCGCACGCTGTTCAAGGCCATGGACGGCAAGGGCAGCCTTGTCGTCCTCGAAGGCCCGCCGACCCTTCCGACCGCCAGCAACCGCTTGCGCGGTTTCAGGGACGCGCTCAAGGATTTTCCAAACATCAAGATCATGATGTCGAAAAATGCCAACTATGCGCGTCCGGTGGCGCTCGATTTGTTCAAGACCATGCTCAAGCTCAGCAACCCGCCACAGGTCGACGGCGTCCTTGCAGCCAATGACGCGATGGCATTGGGCGTCATCGAGGCCTACAAGGAGGCCAAGAAAAAAATACCACCCGTCGTTGGAATCAATGCCGGCAAGGAAGCGGTCGACCTGATCAAGGCCGGCGAGATGCTCGCGAGCGGCGATTACAATGGCTTGATCGACGGCTGCCTCGGCGCCGAAATTGCAATCCGTGCCCTGCGCAAGCAGGACTTCCCCAAGGAAATCATGGCGAAGACCGAAGTGGTGCATAAGGACAATATCAAGGATTACGAGATTCCGGTCGAAAAGCGGCCGTGCCCGACGCTAGCAAGCATGACGGCCAAATAGGCGGCCAAAAGGCTCAAGTCACGCTCGCTTGCTTACATTTTGGCTCTCCGAATTGACGCCGACGCGCTATAAATGACACCCGTGGAATGATTCATTCCGCGGGTTTCGTTTTTCAACGACCCCTCGAACGATTGGTCCCCACATTGGTCCACATGGTCGACATGCCCGAAACCGCAAATGCCCGGGTGAACCTGCCGGAACTGTCCGTCTCCGAACTGTCGCTTGCGCTCAAGCGCACGATCGAGGACGCCTACGGCTATGTCCGGGTGCGCGGCGAACTCGGCAATGTCAAATATCATTCGAGCGGACATATCTATCTCGACCTCAAAGACGACAAGGCATGCCTCGCCGGCATCGTGTGGCGCAATGCGGCGCCGCGCATCAAGGTCAAATTGGAGGCCGGCCTCGAGGTCGTTGTCACCGGCCGCATCACGACTTTTCCAGGCCAGTCCAAGTACCAAATCGTGATCGAGACGCTCGAACCGGCGGGCCTGGGCGCCCTCATGGCGCTGGTCGAAGAGCGGAAGAAAAAGCTGGCAGCGGAAGGCCTGTTCGACGCGGCACGCAAGAAGCCGCTGCCGTACCTGCCGGAGGTCATCGGCATCGTCACATCTGCGACCGGCGCCGTCATTCGCGATATATTGCATCGCTTGGCCGATCGTTTTCCGCGCCACGTGCTGCTATGGCCCGTTGCGGTGCAGGGGGAAGGTTCGGCCCATCAGATTGCGGCGGCAATCCGTGGCTTCAACGCGCTCCCCAAAAAAACAATATCTGAGCAAGGCGCGCTCCGCCGGCCGGATCTGTTGATCGTCGCGCGTGGCGGCGGCTCGCTTGAAGACCTCTGGTCGTTCAATGAAGAAATCGTCGTGCGCGCGGCCGCCGAAAGTATGATCCCGCTGATTTCCGCCATCGGACACGAGACCGACGTCACATTGATCGATTTTGCCGCCGACCGCCGCGCGCCGACACCCACCGCGGCTGCCGAAATGGCCGTGCCGGTTCGCGCCGATCTCTTGGCCGAGGTCGATAGTCTTGCTCGGCGTTCGCTTGTGGGCTGGCGGCGCGCCCAGGATACGCGGCGCACTGAGCTGCGTGCGGCAGCGCGCGCGCTGCCGGGCGCGGACGATCTGCTCGCCCTGGCCCGCCAACGCTTCGACCATGCAACCGCCAGGCTGACACTGCAAACGCTGAACACGCGTATCGTGCGAGAGCGCGAGCAGTTGACAAGACTGGCACAACGGTCGCGGCACTGCTTGCGCGTCTACGTGGAACGACGGCGTGACCGTTACACAGCGCTCGCCCAGCGCCTCACGTCCGCCCGCGTGGCCTATGCGAATGCGCAGCGCGCCCAACTCATTCGCACGCACGAGCGCGTCCTTGCGACACGAGACCGGGCCCGGGTGGCGATCGGCGTTCTTTTGCAACAAAGCGTCGCTCGGCTTGAACGGGCAGGGCGGTTGTTGTCGGCGGTGTCCTATCGCGCGGTGCTGGACCGCGGTTTTGCGCTGGTGCGCGATCTCGACGGCCGGCCGTTGCGCGAAGCTTCCGCCATCGGGCCAGGCCTCGCAATGGAGATTGAATTTACCGACGGGCGCGTCCGCGCATGGGCGGAGGGCGGGCCGACCGCCGTAGCCTTCGCCGCAGGAGGGAGTTCGACCCGAAGCGGTGAACTCAACCGCGCTCCGGCCAATCCCACTCCGGCCAATCCTACTCCGGCCAAGCCACGGCGACGAACACGCAATCCAGACAGTGGCCAGGGCAGCCTGTTCGAGCCCTAGTAGCCTTTTCGAGCCCTAAATGCGAGATCCGCTGGATGCCCTATCGCACGAGAAATTGACTGACCTTGCGGATCGCATCGTCGCGCGCAGCCGGATTGGTACCCACATGGGCACGCCCGCTGCCATCAGCGCTACGGGCCAAGCCCGTGAGTACACGCACCGGATAATCCGGGCGGTCAAATTCATGATAGGCCCCCGGATAGACCACGATCGAGGCACGGGCGCTGCGTCCGCGGGCGCCTGCCACCATCTGCTCACAGGCCGCTGCAGGGGTCCAGTCATCGGCCCGACCAATCAAGATCATGGTGGGGATGCGTGCGCTCCACGCTGCCTGGGAGAGCCGGATGCAACCGGGATAAAAGGCGATGACGGAGCGAAAATCCGAGGCTCCATCGCGCGGCACCGCCTGCGGTCGTGCCGCCCACAGCGACGCGCTGCCACCGTTTGCCCAACCCATCAGCGACACACGGTTCTTTGCAATCCAATCCTGGCCCAGCAACCACCGTCGCGCCGCCTGGGCATCGGCCACCCGCTCGCGCGCGCTGCGCACACTGCGCTCACTGATACGGCATTGCGGCGACAGCCCACGCGTCGTGAAACTGTCCGGAAACAGAACAGCCAACCCGGCCGACGACAACCGATCGCCCCAGTCCTGGAATCGCTGCACGATCTTGCCGGAACGATTGACCAGGCCGCCGCATCCGTGCAGGGCAACGACACTCGGAAATGGCCCCGGCCCCTGCGGTTTGAACAATACGCCGTGGAAGGTCGTGCCGGCATCAGTGAATTCGACGGATTCGTTCGCACCGGCGGTTTCGCTGGCGATCACGATAGCCAAAGATATCAGGACAGAAGCAAGACGCATCATGCGAATTCCAAACGCGAAATCCCATATAGCACGAAACCTGACCCGGCAAGCAGCCCCCGTCAATCCCAATTCAACGGATGACACAAATGCTCCGGAGTGGGTATGGTGTAAGTCTGGGTTGAAATACGCGCCTCCAGGAGATGATCCGTGCTCAATCGCTACGACCGTTCGTCCTCCATGGCTGGCGAGGCCGAGGTCAAGTACCTTGACGGCGATTTCAAGGTGATTCGCCCGGGCGCCTTCGTGCGCTGCGCCGTCACCGGGAAGGCCATCCCCCTTGAAGAACTCAAGTATTGGAGCGTCGACCTTCAGGAGGCCTATGCCTCGCCAGAGGTGGTCCTCCAGCGTCATGGCGCGGATCAACTGAGGCAGCAATAAATCGCAATCATGTCGTGGTTGCGCCATTCAATATGACGGCGGGCTGCTATCAGGGGGCAACCCTTTGGGAAAACGCCGCTTTTGCAGAAGCCAACCGATCGATCAGAAATGCTTTGAATCCCTCCTCAAGTACCAGCGCCACCGGCAGCGCGTGCGCGCACGCGGCGAGTTGAGCCATGCGGGCGTCGCCCCGCAGCCGCACCAGATCTTTTTCCGTCGTCATCAGGATGAGATTTTCTCGAGTTGCCTGGTCGCACAGCGCACGTGCCTCGGTCGGCGTGTAACGATGATGGTCCGAAAAAACGCGCGTGGCCGCGACCTCGATGCCGGCATCGTCAAGTGTCGCGAAGAACTTTTGCGGATCGCCTATGCCCGCAAAGGCCAGCACCCGCCGACCAGCCATCCGCGTAACCGCCCCGGCATCAGGTTGAAGCCGTGCGCGAAAAATCGGGGTATTTGACGCCAAACCTTCGCGCTCAAAGCCTTCACGCACGAGATCGCGTCCCGCGGCCGGGGATCCAACCACGACCAGCGCATGGGCGCGTGCGAGTTGATCGGCAAGCGGAGCCCGCAGGGGACCTGCCGGAAAGACCCTCCGGTTGCCAACACCACGGCGCGCATCAATGACCAGGATCGAAATATCTTTTTCCAGCGACGGGTTTTGAAATCCGTCATCCATAACAATGACACTGGCGCCGATTGAGATCCCCGTTCGTGCACCACCGACCCGATCACGAGCAACGATTGCGGGCGCGGCGCGCGCCAGCAGCAGCGACTCGTCACCCACATCGGTTGAATGATGGCGATCAAGGTCGACCCTGACAGGGCCGGCAAGACGCCCGCCGTATCCGCGGCTCAGAAATACCGGATGCTCGCCCACTTGCGCCAACATGCCGGCCACCGCCAGCGCCAATGGTGTCTTGCCGGCCCCACCGAGTGTCGGATTGCCAATACATATGACAGGCACAGCCACACGCTGACCGCTGCGCTTGAGCCGCCGCGCCGCCACTGCGCCGTAGATCGCAGCCGCAGCCGCAAGCAATTTGGCTTGAAGGCCAGCCGGCCGCCACCAGAATGGCGGCTCACGCATGGCTGTCCCGACGCTCCAACTGTATCTGCATCAGATAGGGTTCGAGCGCCGCAATGGTTCGCTCCAGTGCACCGGCAAGCGTCGTGACCGTTTCGCGCGCCGCAGCCACAACCGCCGTGCGTTCGGCCGTATCGGTCAGCCAGGCCCCTACACGAACCGCAAGCTTACCGGCATCGGTCACCTGTTCGGCGCCGTGCGCAGCGTCCAGCGCGGCGTAGATTTCGGCAAAGTTCCACACATGCGGCCCGTGCAGGACAGCTGCTCCCAGTTTGACTGGCTCAACAGGGTTCTGGCCACCATGACTGGCCAGCGATCCGCCGACGAACACGATCGGCGCCAACCGATAGACCAGACCAAGCTCGCCGAGGCTGTCGACGATGTAGATATCATGCTCGTTGCCGGGCATCCGCCCCTGTGATCGCAACGTCGCCGAGAGCCCACTTGCGCTCGCGATTTGCGCAATGCCGGGCCCCCGGTCCGGATGACGTGGTGCGATGATGGTGAGAAGCCTGGGAAACGTATGTCGCAGCCGGCGATGCGTTTCGATCAGCGCGGTCTCCTCGCCGGCATGGGTGGAAGCGGCCGCAATCGTCGTGCGGTCTCCGATCGCCGACTGCAAGTCCCTTAAGCTCCCGATATCCGCCGGTGGCTCCGGCACATCGAGTTTGAGATTTCCCGTCTTCAAGACACGGGGAGCGCCAAGATCCTGGTATCGTTCCGCATCGGCAGCGGATTGGGCCATACAGAGGTCGAATCGACCCAGCAACGCCTTGATCGTCGCCGGGGCAAAACGCCACCGTTTATACGAACGCTCCGATACTCGCCCGTTGATGAGGATCATCGGAATGCGGCGTGCGGAACTCATGACAATGATGTTGGGCCACAGATCGGATTCTGTGAACAGGGCTAAATCGGGCCTCCAATGGTCAAGGAACCTTCCAACGTAGCGTGGTGAATCCAACGGCACGAACTGATGAATCGCCGCGATCGGCAACCGCTGCTGCGCCAACTGGGCCGATCCAACCGTTCCTGACGTCACCAGGATATTGAAATCCTTCGCGGCAAGCCGCTCGACCAGCGGAATAATCGTGGCGATCTCACCCACGCTGGCCCCGTGCACCCACACCAGCGGGCCTTCCGGTCGTACAACCTTACTCTCACCGCGCCGCTCGGAATTTCGTTCCGGATGTTCTTTGCCTTGCTTGAGGCGGCGCGAAAGCAATATGCCGGTCAATGGAGTGACGGCCGACGTCAGCATGCGATACGCCTGCAGCGTGAGCGGCAAGGGTTGCGCATCAATGGGCTCCACTGTGCTTTGCAACAACACGACTCTCCGGATCAGACAGCGGCAACATGTAGACCGGCGCATGCCAGCCGCCGCGGCGGTGTGGATAACCAAGATGCAGGGATCGACGGCGCGGGACGGATTCGATCGGACCGAATGTCGGTCAGGTACGTCCCATCCATTGCCCGCCCCCACACCCCGCAGCGATGGGATCAATGATCACAGAATAGCCTCATTGTGGACGCGCTGCCAGACTTGACATCTTGGATCCAGCGTACCCTTCATCCAAAAATCAGGCCGCGAATGCGACGACCCAATTGAGGTATCCGACAACCGTCACTTCATTGACCGTTACAAACCTGCACGGCCTTTCATTGCACTGACATTCGCCCCACATCCGGATCCATCAAGCGATGCATATGGACGATGAAATACCGCATGTGAGCATTGTCGACGGTTTGCTGCGCCTTCGACTTCCAGGCCACGTAAGCGGCGGCATAGTTTGGATAGATGCCGACAATGTCGAGTTTGTCGAGGTCCTTGAATTCGGTGCCGCCGAGATCCGCCAATTCCCCGCCAAACACCAGATGGAGCAATTGTCCGCGGGCTGATTGATCCGTCATCGTTCCATCCCTTATCCGCGACCTGGAGCGCTGGAAGCCGCCGAATTAACGGCGTCCGATTGAATTCGATCAGCCAACGCATAGGCGCGCTCGGTAACCGCGTCGAGGCTCGCCTGCACCGCCAGCCGCGCCGCCTCCAATTCGGCTCCATCGGCATCCGGCGATACAAATATAGGCTCTCCGCGGGCGATCACCATACGTCCAAATGGTAGACTTATGCAGGTGCGGTCCCAATTGGCCAATCGGCGACGCCGGCTCGTCGCAATGGCCGCCGGTACGATGGGCCGCTGTGAATGCTTCGCAAGCTTGACGATGCCCAGCCCCGCAACGCGCGATACTTTCGGCACATCCGCGGTGAGGATGATGCTGCTTGAACCCTCTTGCAGGCAGTTCACCATCGTGGCGAAAGCCTGCAGAGCTTTTTTGCGAACAAACTCACGACCGTGGTCACCGGAACCCCGAATGGCGTTAAACCCCGCATAGAAACCTGTGCGCGCGACAATCTCGCCATCGCGATGGGTGCTCACCAGCACCGACATCTTGTCCCCACGCCGATACAGGTACGGGCACAGAAAATGCTCACCGTGCCAGAGCGCGAAAATGATCGTCCCGTTTTGATCGATCGGCTCGTGAAATTTCTGCGGCGGATCAACAATCAAGAAATTGGTTCGCCGCACGATCCAAAAATACAAGGCGACGAGAAAACTCGCCACGAAGAAAAAAACCTCGGACCGGATTCGCTTTAACATAAAGATCGGCCTAATCATCGCGCACCAGATCAATCAACAAGGAATGGCGCGAACGGCCTGCCGCGATCAAGGCGCGGTGCACAAGCCCAAACCGGTTGTAAATAATGGGCTCGCCGACCAAGCTTGTGAGCAATCCGCCGGCTTCGTGCATCAAAAGATCAGCTGCGGCAAGGTCCCAATCGTGACTATTGCCGCCAACGATGCAGATGTCGAACTGGCCTTGCGCAACACGGGCCAAACGAAGAGCAAGCGAGCCAATTCGGGGCATCGCAACGACGCGGGCATCGTGGTCGGCCAGTTGCTGCAGAAAGCGCTTTGGCCCGACGGCCCGGGCCCCGGCAAGGCCGATTGCCTGGCTGGTGAGGATCGGTTCGCCATTGAGTGTCGCCCCCCGCCCGGCCTGCGCCAGGAACAGTTCCTGAGTCACCGGTGCGTAGAGCGCAGCAAGCACAGGGCGGCCCGCAGATGCAAGCGCGACCGAGACCGTCCAGTCGGCCTGTCCCGCCAGGTAAGCACGGGTGCCGTCAATGGGATCGACGATCCAGACGTATTCCGCGGTCAATCGCGACTGGTCATCCTCCGTCTCTTCCGACAACCAGCCAAAGCCCGGCATCGCACCGGTAAGGCGCTGGCGGAGAAAATGGTCAACCGCCAGGTCTGCTTCGCTGACGACCGAAGCTTCTCCTTTGGCCCATTGCCTCGGCGACTTGCGAAAGAACCCCAGTGCAAGCTCGCCAGCTTCCCGAACGGCAGCTTCCAGGACCGCGGCAGTTTGCGCTATCGCCTTGCCGTCAGAGCCCTGCAACTGTCAATCCCTCAATGCGCACGGTCGGCGAATTCGTGCCGTAACGGAATTCAAGATCGCTGGCGGGCTCCAGCGCACGAAACATGTCGACTAGATTGCCCGCGATCGTTACCTCGCTCACCGGATAGGTGCGGCGGCCGTTCTCAATCCAAAATCCCGAGGCCCCGCGGCTATAGTCGCCTGTCACTTGATTGACACCCATACCGATCAGTTCGGTCACATAAAAACCGTCCGTAATATCGGCAATCAATGCCTCAGCTGAAACCGAACCCGCCCCCAGATGCAAGTTCGTCGGACCGGGCGACGGCGACGAGGAAACGCCGCGCTGGGCATGTCCAGTCGTGGCAAGATTGAGTTCTCGAGCTGTCGTGCAATCCAGCAGCCAGGTTTTGAGCACTCCATCCTCAATGATCGCCATGGGCCGTGCCGCAACGCCTTCACCGTCAAACGGCCGAGAGCGCAACCCGCGCATGCGCAATGGGTCGTCGACAATGCGAATGCCAGGCTTGAACAGGCGCTCACCCAACATGTCGCGCAGAAAGCTTGTCTTGCGCGCCACCGCGCTGCCATTGATGGCCGACGCGAGGTGACCCACCAGGCCGCCCGCTATCCGGCGGTCGAACACGACCGGCACCTTCTTGGTCGATACCTTGCGTGGATTAAGGCGTGCGACCGCGCGCTCGCCGGCGTTGCGGCCAATTCGCTCAGGCGGGTCAAGATCGGCGGCATGGAGCGCCGACGAAGAGTCGTCGTCGCGTTCCATGGCGGTCCCCTCACCCGCAATGGCAGACATCGAAACACCATGGCGTGACGCCAGGTAGGAACCAATGAAGCCGTGACTTGTTGCCAGCACCATGCCGCCGATTCCTGCCGACGCCGAAGCTCCCTCGGACTTGGTAACTCCCTTGACGGCAAGCCCCGCTGCTTCCGCCTGCTTGGCACGTTCCTCCAGCATCGCAACTGTTGGAAGTTCGCGATCGACGAGATCGAGGTCGGGTCGTTCGGTTGCGAGCAAGGTGCGATCCGCGAGGCCCGCGAAGCGATCCTCCGGCGCGACCTTTGCCATCGCAACCGCGCGCTCGGCCAGCAGGCTTGCATCGGCCTTGAGGTCATTGGTCGAGACCACAGCCTGACGCTGACCGACAAGCACACGCAGGCCGACGTCATCGCCTTCGGATCGCTCCGAGGATTCAACCGCACCTTCCCGCACTTCGACCGATAGCGACATCGAACGCACCGCGATGGCGTCTGCGGCATCCGCACCCGCACGCCGTGCCGCCTGAACCAGGCGTTCGGCAAGGTCCATCAGGGCAGATTGATCGAGAAGCGACGTCATCCGGGAAAATCCTGCGTTTGGGTACGTGAGTGTTGGATACCTGAGCGTTGGATATCGTCAACGTCTGCATTAGGACCAAATTGACGTAACGCGGCAAGGTCCCGTCAAGCATGTCGAGATGCAATACGATGCATACCCCGAATTAACCAGTAACTTTAAGCAAATTCGGAACCGTTTAGGCCATGATTGCGCAACGACCGGGGAAAAACATCCGGCGGGATCGACGCAGCTTCAGGAAAACGGGAAATCCAATTCCCAACTGAAATTGCGACAGGAACAACAAGCCAGAAGAACAAAAAGCCAAGCGTTTTCGGATTCAAAAAATTCTGGAAATGCACTGGCGGCTGGGGAACCCCGGCAGGGAGCGTTGGCGTGAGGCGTCAAACAAATCCAGGCAGGCTTTTGCCTGCCGGGTCGAGCCGTGACGAACGGCTCGACCCTTTCACTTTACCGGTCCGTTTCACGGCCCCCGACAAGACGGCGGATGGAAACGTGCGCCATGTCGAATTGTCGCGCGAACTGGCCATCGTGCGCCGTGCCGTTGCGGGCATCAAGATGGCCGTCCAGCTGCCAATTGCGACCTTTCGGGGTGTCGCGCTACGGATGGAGCCACCCTCCGATCACGATGGCGGCGCGGTCGCAATCGTGCTCGAGCATCACGATCCCGCGCTGTCGCTGACCCTCTTTCGGGCCGGCGACAGCACGGACGTTATTGCGGAATGGCAATCCTGGGCCCGCGTGCTTGCGGTGCCGCTACTGGTTGCCGAATCCGATGGCGACTTGCGCGAGCCCTTCAAGCACGTCGGTTCGCTGCAAGTCGGGACCCCGAGTTCGCGGCGCCGCCGGCGCTCCGCCATAAGGTCGCGGCGCCCGACGATCTTTCTGCGCCGCAAGCCAGGTTGGTCGATCGTCGACGCAGCCATCCACCGGGACGAACGCGAGATCATCGCCAGAAATTGATTCCACTTGATCAATTGATGATCAGTGCTTGAGCCACGCATCGAGCGCCAGTGCCGCGAACAAGATCAGTCCCGCATCGCGGTTCGATTTGAAGACGCCCAAGCAATTTGCCGAATCCGCAATATCGAGCCGTTTGATCTGCCAGGCGAGGTGAGCCGCAAAGGCGAGAAGCCCGATCGCAAATGCGAGGCCCGCACCTGCGGCCAAGCCCGCCAGCGCAATGAGCCCCACCGCCAGCGCGTAGAACAAGATCAACATCGGCTTGGTGCGCGCGCCGAACAACAGCGCCGTCGACTTGATGCCGATCAGCGCGTCGTCTTCACGGTCCTGATGGGCATAGATGGTGTCATAGCCGATCACCCAGCTGATCGAACCCGCATAAAGGAGAAAAGCCGGCCAATCGAGCCGGCCGAAAGCGCCGGCCCATCCCATCAGGGCGCCCCAGGAAAACGCGAGACCGAGCACGATCTGCGGCCAATAAGTAAACCGCTTCATGAAGGGATAGACCGCCACAATCGCGAGCGAGGCGATCCCGGTCCCGATGGCGAATGGATTGAATTGCAGGAGCACTGCGAGACCGACCAGCGCCTGCACCGCGAGGAACACAACCGCCGCCACAACACTGACCTGTCCCGAGGGAATCGGACGCGAACGCGTGCGCTCGACTTTGGCGTCGAGATCGCGATCCACGATGTCATTCCAGGTGCAACCAGCGCCACGCATCGCGAATGCGCCGACAAAAAACAAAAGCACGTGCTGGAAATCTACCGACCGGCCGGATTGCACCGCCGCCAACGCCGACGACCACCAGCAGGGCAGAAGCAACAGCCAGGAGCCGATCGGGCGGTCAAGGCGGGCAAGCCGCAGATAGGGCCGCACCGGGGAAGGCGCCCATCGATCGACCCAATTGCCCGTCGAATCGGCGACGCGGCCGATGGCTTGGCTCATCGCGACAAGATGTTCCCGTTCAGCGTGTCAAAGGTGGGCATCCCGCAGCCGTTTGATCAACCCGCTCAAAACATTTTGACAGGATGTTTCCGTTCAGCGTGTCGAAAGCGCCGCCCGGCTTGGTTTGTGCTTCGGGCACACCGTTGTTGATGCCCAGCGCTTCGCTCAAGCTCGGCTGGAGCGCAGGGCCCCGTTCAGCCGCATCACATACCTGCTTGGCGATCTGCTGGGCTTTGGCATGGCCAGCCTTCATTTGCTTGGGCATTTCGGGCGGAACGCCGCACAGCTGGGCATTGGTTTCGATGCCCTTGATCATCTTGGCCTCGGTGGCCAAAAAGGTCTTGAAAAGCTTGCAGGCCACATCGGGTCCTTGCTTTTTATCGCTGGCTTTCTGGATCGCAGTGGCATTCTTTTGCGTCTCGTCACGCATGACCAGCAACTGCTGGCAGGCCGGCGGCGGCCCGGCCGGCGGGCCCCCAAAACCCATTCCTGGCCCGCCCATGCCCGGCATACCGGGCATTCCCCCGAACTGCGCCAGGACTGAGTTCGGCATTGCGGCCAGAATGGCCAGAAGCGCAAGGGCGCGGTAGACCGACATGTATCTCCTCCCCGGTAACGCCAAATGTCTGCGAACCAAGAATCGCCCCTAAATATTATCAATCCTTAAATCGGGCGATAACACGGCATCTGATTATTATGGCACCATTCGCCGCAAAGAAAGCTCCCAAGGACATGCCGGCCTACGACTTCCGCACTCCAAGGCTCTATCTCGACGCGCCCCTCCAGGCAGGGGCAACCGTTGCGCTCGGCACCGGCCAAGTCAACTACCTGCAGAATGTGCTGCGTCTGCGACCCGGTGCCGGGGTGTTGATCTTCAACGGGCGCGACGGGGAATGGCTTGGCGCCCTCGCGGAAGCCGGAAAACGCAAGCTTTCCGTGACGATCCAGGAATGCGTGCGCCAGCAGGTCGTGGGCGCGAACCTGCACTACCTGTTCGCCCCGCTCAAGCATGCGCGCCTCGACTATGTGGTTCAGAAAGCTGTGGAACTTGGCGTTTCCCGCTTGCAGCCGGTGTCGACTCGCCACACTCAAGCTGCGCGCGTGAACCTCGACCGCATGGAGGCCAATGTGATCGAAGCCGCCGAGCAGTGCGGCATCCTGACGCTACCGGATGTCGCTGCACCGATCACTCTCGACCAGATGATTGCAGCACGTGAGCCCGAGCGCCTGCTCGTATTCTGTGACGAAGACGCCCCCGTGCAGGACCCGGTGGCGGCGCTCACGGCCGCGCGGAGTTCCTGTGGACAACCGCTCTCCGTGCTGATCGGGCCCGAGGGCGGATTCGCGGAAGATGAACGCGCCCTGCTGATGCGGCAGCCGAATATCGTACGTTTGGCACTCGGCCCCCGCATCCTGCGCGCCGACACGGCGGCGGTGGCGGCCCTGGCGCTGGTCGGGGCGGTGCTGGGCGATTGGAAGTAGGTGAGCGACCCGACATTCACCTCATATGGGCTATTTTTGAGACGCCTCGGCGAATGTCATCGCAATCCTCATGAACCCATGCTAGTGCCCCGATTTCCACTGGATCGAAACCATTTATGGCCGTTGCGCCAAAGACTTGTTCACATGTCGAAACCCGTCCCCACCGCAAAGTCCGACACTCGAGCCGAGGCGCTTATCGCCTCCTTCGAGCATGCCGGCTATCTGCGGGTGACGCCGGCGCTGCTGCAACCCGCGGAGCCGTTCCTCGACCTGTCCGGCGAGAACATCCGCAAGCGCATGTTCCTCACCACCGACCCGCAGGGCCGTGAACTTTGTCTCCGCCCCGATCTGACCATTCCGGTGTCGCGTGACTACCTCGCCTCCCCGATGGCGCGTCAGCCACAGGGCTTCTGCTATCTCGGCACGATTTTTCGCGACCGCCGCGAGGAGCCCGCGGAATTTCTTCAGGCCGGCATCGAATCCTTCGCCCGCACCGATAAAGCCGCCGCCGATGCCGACATGGTCGCTCTCGGCCTCAAGGCGACCGCGCACTACGGCGTCACAGCGCCCGATATCCGCATGGGCGACGTCAGTCTGTTCAGCGCGCTGGTCGCAGGCCTTGACCTCGCGCCGGCCTGGCGGCGGCGGCTGATCAAGGATTTCAATCGCAAGTCTTCGCTTGCGCATGACCTCGAACAGCTCAATCACTCTTCCGCGCGCGCTGAATATCAGGGCGTGTTGGCAGCACTTGCGAATTCCGATCCGAAGGCCGCCCATGCGCTCGTGACCGATCTCTTGTCGATCGCGGGCATTTCCGCTGTCGGAGGGCGCTCGGTCGGTGAGATCGCCGACCGCTTTCTCGAACAGGCAACGTTGGGCGGAGAGACGACCTTGCCGCAAGAGAAGCGCAAATTGATCGAACGCTTTCTCGCCATCGCGGGCGACCCGCATGGCGCCACGGCAGCGCTGCACAAATTCGCAAAGGAAACTGCGCTCAAGCTCGATCCTGCAATTGATTTGTTGACACAACGCACGAGCTTGCTGGCCGCGCGTGGCGTCGATGTCACGCGCATCCATTTTTCCACCGCGTTCGGGCGCGGGCTCGACTATTACACCGGCATGGTCTTCGAAATTCACGACCCCGAAGACCACGCCAATGGCGAGCTTGTCGCCGGCGGACGCTATGACGGGTTGCTGACGCGGCTTGGATCGCCGGTACCGATCCCGGCCGTCGGTTTTGCGGTGTGGATCGAACGACTGGCTGACTGTGGACAAGGGCCCGCCTATGGAGGCGTTCCATGAGTGCGCCTCATGCAAGCGCCCCCTTCGTGATTGCGGTTCCGGCCAAGGGCCGGTTGCAGGAGAACGCGCACGCTTATTTTGCGCGCGCGGGTCTTGAGCTTGTGAAGCCGCGCGGCGCCCGCGACTATCGCGGAGCCATTCTGGATCTGCCTGGTGTCGAAGTGGCCTATCTTTCAGCAAGCGAAATCACCGAACTTTTGGGTCAGGGCCAGGTCCATCTCGGCATCACGGGCGAAGACCTCGTGCGCGAACTGATCGCCGACGCCGACACCAAAGTGACCCTTATCGAAGCGCTCGGCTTCGGCCATGCCAATGTGGTCGTGGCCGTGCCGCAGGCCTGGATCGACGTCCAAGGCATGGCCGACCTCGACGATGTCGCGACTGCGTTTCGCATGAAGCACGATCGCAAGATGCGGGTCGCCACCAAATACGTGAATCTCACGCGCAAGTTTTTTTCGGATCACGGCATCACCGACTACCGCATCGTGGAAAGCACCGGCGCGACCGAAGGCGCACCTGCCGCCGGCACGGCCGAACTCATTGTCGACATCACCAGCAGCGGGGCGACACTCGCCGCCAATGCGCTCAAGGTCATCGACGACGGCATCATGCTGCGCTCGCAAGCCAACCTGGTCGCAGCCCGCACCGCAAAATGGGGCGACAACGAGCGCGCCATCGCGCGCATCCTGTTCGACCGGCTGGCCGCCGAAACCCGCGCCCGCGCGTTTCGCGAAGTGCGCACGCGTTTTGCCGCTTGCAGCGACGCCTTGCTGGCCGAGGCCCGCGAACGCTTTGGCGTCGCCGCCCCGTTCGGCGGCCCGACATCCTCGGGCATGCTCACCCTGCACTGCCCGCCCGGGCGCGTGCACGCGCTCGCCACATACCTGCGCAACCGCGGCGCCGAAACCGTCACCGTCACCGATTTGAACTACGTGTTCACGCGCGACAATTCGCTTTTTGCCAGGCTTGAGAAGAGTCTGGCAGCGAATGGTAGGGTGGGTTAGCGCGGGCACAGTGCATCGGTCTAGGCGCGCGCTCGGCCCGCGCGTAACCCACCACCAACCCATGTTTCGGCGCATCTGTCTGAAACGAAACAAAAATCTCCCATTGGTTTCGAACTTGAAAAATGACGCGTTATTTCTGGCGTCATATCGGCTCATTGAAATATCACGATAATTCCCAATTGGCTTCGTTCCGTAAACGCTCTTCGCAAGTCGAACCACACTCGGCGCTTGATCACGCGAGACGCAACGTCGCTGTCCGGCCGAGCAACTTCTTTCGAGGGATTCAACTGAAATTTCACAAATATTCATCATTGGCTTCGTTTTGGCCAAAAACAATCGGTTCGCAAGCTGCGCAACTCTCAGCTCTCGCTGGCGCAAGGCGAAGGGTCCTTGCCCGGATGGCTTATGCGGTTCGTCGCTTGCTGTCGAAAATATTCCAGCGTCCTTCATTGCCTTTGCTCCGTCAACAATTTGCCACCAGAATCCACGGCGCCCGAGACCACACGGCTCGATAGCGGCACGCACAACACCGGCACGCAATCCACGCCCGAACTAATCTTGCATTCAAGACCAACGGGTCTGCTCTTCATCAATCGAACAGCAAAAATAAAGACACCGTACAATCAAATGATCAAGAGAAAGAATTGTGCGATCCTGTGCGATTCTGTGCGATTCAGTTCATGGCCGGCGTCATCCCGGGGTTCGAACCTGCCTTGACGGAATAGAATCATGGAGCGGACTTTCCCAAGACATTGTGGCTCGGCGTAAAAGGTTCCGCTTCGGTGAAGATGAGACGCCGGCGAAAGGCGAGCGGGCTCTCGGCAATCAACAGCGCCTTGAAGCCTTCGAGCGGACTGGGACCAAATGCAAGACCGAAGGATGTAGCGGCTACCCCATCAAAGCTTGCATGGTCCCCCGAACTGGACCACTCCAGCTTGGTGGTGATTGGCCTGAGGTTTCTATTCGAGGCAGCGAGTCCTTGAATTTGCCAGGACGATTGAAGCACTCGCTTCGTGTCCGAACCTGTGGGCCAAGAAAGGTGAGATCCCTTACGTCGAGATTTTGCATTGGCAACGCTTGGAAGAGTTGAGGATGCATTTGGTATCCTGTGGGTCGGCCGCCCAGGGGACGGTTGGTAAACCGTATGTCGGGACGGAGTGCTGAAAGTGCCGCAATGGATGCGCACGGACTGTGACGTACGATTGCCTTGGACCCGGGGGTGTGAATGTAGGTACAAAGCCGCGGGCAGAAAAGAATCCAATCGTTTCAGATGCGTAATGCGGACTCCCTCTCCGCCCACTGCTGCGGCGGTCGGATTCCTGCCCGGCACCTGCCCCACCGATGTGTTTCAGCTAGCTTCTCGTTCAAGATACAGCGGACGTGAAGGTACTGGCGCCGAACGTTGCTGCAAGCGCCCGGCGATGCGGATTGAGATTAGGCTTCAGGCTTATCACAATCCCGGTGACCGCGGTCAGGAAAATTGAAAAGCTCACTTCTTTCCTTTGGGCGCCGGTTTTTTCTTGTCCGCCGTCTAAGTCAGAGCAGATGCCGAAGGAGTCTTGATCTGCTTGTTTGTGAAGATCGAATTGCTCTTTGTTGGGATGGACTTCGAAAATGACCGAGAACATCTTCGCCCCCCTATTTTCTGAGATTGCCCGGGAAAGGGTGATGCCCCCTGCCGCGATCCGGGCCCGACCAAAGGCCCGAAGATTAGACTTGCGACAGGCATACCGCATGTCGCTTAGCAAAGTGCCCTATCGATAGATAGACTGATAAAGATTGTTTTTCGTGTCGGCAGGCTCTACCTATCGAGAGGTAGCTAAGGGAGCAGACCCAACATGAGCGATGTCGCTGCCGCCATCATGGACGCCGCCGAGCGGCGAATGCGGAGAGGCGGCTTCAACGGCTTCAGCTTTCGCGAGATTGCCGCTGATGTGGGCGTCAAGAGCTCTAGCGTCCACTACCACTTCCCGACGAAGGAGGATCTCGCCGCCGCCGTCATAAAGCGTTACACCACAGAGACGGCGGACTTGATCGAGCAGGAGCTCGAGAAGGATCCCAATCCGGTCAAAGTTTGGGTCAAAGCGTTCCGAGGGACGCTTCATTCGGAAGACCGGATGTGCCCGGCCGCCGTGCTCGGCGCATCATCCATAGATTTGCCTGTGGAAGTATCGGCGGAAGTGAAGAAATTTTTCAAAATGTGTCACGACAAGCTCGTGGACGAAGGCCTCTCGTCAGATGAGGCCTCCCAATTGCTGGCGACGATCACGGGGGCATTGGTGGTGGCAAATGCGGTAAATGACTTCGCGGTATACGATCGAGCTACACGTGAGTTCACCCGAGCACGGAAGCCTGCACCTACGAAAGCCAGTCGCCAGCGCTCGAAGTGAGCCCACGCTGATTCCGACTTTGACTTGGACTAATGGCTGAGGAGGAGCGGCTGGCGGCGGCGCGCCGATGTTGACCCGCGGCCGTGGATAGACCGCTCGCAAATGCGCGCTCTCTTGTCTATCTATCGATAGACAAGAGAGTTGCCTTGAGCGGAACAGCTAAGCGTCTAATGGATCTCGCCGAAGCGCATATCCGCGATGGTGGGTACACAGGATTTAGCTTTCGCAATCTTGCTGCCGAAGTCGGCATCAAGAGCGCGAGCGTGCATCATCATTTTCCCACCAAGGCCAAAATGGCCGCCGCCGTCGCTCGACGTTACGGAGACCGCTTCCTGCCTCTCAATCCTCCCTCAAACGCACGGCAGGAAATCATGAGCGACACAGTCATCGAGTCCCCGGAGGACATCGAATCAAGCAGAAATACAAGCCATCGCAAGCATTTGCGCTGGCAGCTCCCACTCCTGACGGCCCTTCTCGGCGGCGGCTTATGGTTCGCCTACTCCGGGGATTAGCGCCGTTGGGCTTCCGTCACGATGTTGTTTTTCTCTATCGATAGATAGAGCTTGACGCGACTGATTTCCAGAGCTACCTCCGTCAACCTATCGATAGGTAGAATGGCAGGAGAGTTACCCATGCGCTTTCAGGACAAGGTCGCGATCGTCACGGGAGGTAGTTCAGGCATCGGCAAGGAGGTAGCGACTCGATTTGTCGCGGAAGGCGGTTCGGTCGTCATCATCGGACGCGATGCCGCCAAGGCCGAAGCCGCTGCCAAAGAAATCGACGCGACCGGAAAGCGCGCTATCGCTCACCTGGGGGACATCGTCCTGCCGGCGACCGGAGAAGCAGCTGTGAAGACAGCGATTGATCGCTTCGCCCGTCTCGACGTCCTGTTCAACAACGCCGGCATCTTCGGGCCGAAGCCTTTCCTCGACGTCACCGAGGCTGAGTATGATCGCTTCCTGGGCATCATACTCAAGGGCAAGTTTTTCATTGCACAGGCGGCCGCGAAAACCATGATAGCCGCGGGCCGTGGCGGTGCGATTGTGCAGACTGGCTCGATGTGGGGCCTGCAGGCGATCGGTGCCACGCCGTCGTCCGCGTATTCGGCGGCCAATGGCGGCGTCCATGCGCTGGTCAAGAACCTGGCGATCGAGCTGGCCCCCCCGTGATCGAGACGCCGGTCTACAGCACATTCCTGACGCCCGAGCAACCGAGAAGATTGCATAGGACTCAGGCCCCCCGGACATTGGCGTCAGACTAGGCTCAGCAACAAACCAAGGCCCTGCCGACGCGGCCGGCGTTCGGTAAGCTCACAGGCCCTCAGGAATGGGGAGCGGATCTGGTACAGGCGCCTCGTAAGCGGGATAATCGGTATAGCCCCGCGCATCGTAGCCATAGAAGGTGCTGCGATCGTACGGGTTCAACGGCAAGGCCGAGCTCGATCCGCTTGGGCAGGTCGGGATTCGCAATGAAGTGGCGACCGAAGGCGATCAAGCTGGCATCGCCATGGGCAACGCTTGCCTCGGCCGTGTCGGGGTTGAACCCACCGGCCGCGATAACCGGTCCCCGGAAGATCTTGCTCAACTCCTGCGCCACGACCGGCGCCTGCCCTTCCGCAATGGTTTTCCCCACCCTTCACCCGCGGCTCGATGAGATGCAGATAGGCCAGCCCGGAGCCATCGAGCCGCTCTGCCATGGCCCGGAACAGCGCGCGGGAAATCGAGATGTGGGTGGTGCGTCCAGCATGCCAGAGCTGCGTGAACATGCATGCGCCCTTAGCATGAACCGCATCCGTGATGCGTTTCCAGCCCGTCACATGCTCGTCGGCGTACAGACCTGGAGCATGATAGTAGCCGCGCGCGGACGCTGCGATCGCAGTGGCTTCCGTGATGATCAGCCCGCCGTCAGACG
>DATGVJ010000441.1:0-3669 GCA_035300505.1 Xanthobacteraceae bacterium | reverse complement strand
GACCACGACCATTCCCATGCTCACGCCCAAGGACACGCCCAAGCACACGCTCACGTGGCGCATCACGACCATGAGCATCGCCACGATCACCACGGGCACGATCACGGCCATGTTCACGACGAGCTTTGCGGCCACTCCCATGGTCCGGCTCCGAGTGAGCTCGCCGGTCCCGGCGGCTGGCAGCGCGGTTTGGGCGCGATCTTCGCCGTCGGCATCAGGCCCTGTTCGGGCGCCATCCTGGTTCTGGTGTTCGCGCTGGCGCAGGGGTTGTTCTGGGCCGGCATCGCCGCGACCTTTGTGATGGGGCTCGGCACCGCGATCACGGTCGCGACCATTGCGGTGATCGCGGTGTCCGCGAAGGACCTGGCGCGACGCTTGAGCGGCACAAAAGAAGGCGGCGGCGCGCTGTTCATGCGCGGCGTGGAGTTCGGCGCGGCGGGACTGGTGCTGCTGTTCGGAGTCGGCCTGCTGTTCGGTTATCTCGCCGCCGAGCGGGTGACGTGCTTCTAGGTACCTGTCGATCCAGCTTCCACCTCGGCTTGAACGGAAGTGCCGGTGCTTCTCGATCACTTCCGCTTCACCCTTACCAGCGGATATCACTAATCATGGGCGCGAGGTCCGAAAAGTGCCAAGACTCGGACATCGCGGCTGCCGCTTCCAAGGGGAATGCGCGCGATTTGGCATCGGCCAGGCCGGGGCAAGCCGCATCGATGCCTATTTCTGAATCATGCAGTTGCGCGCATATGGCTCGGCGGCATCGGATGGTAGCGTCCCCAGGCGCGGCGGAACTGGCGCGGCGACGCGAATCCCGCTCGCTCTGCCACATGCTCCATGTCCAGCCGCGTTTGTTTTAGCAATTCGTCGGCAAGAGCAATCCTGACACGATTGGTGTAGTCAGCAAGGCTCATTCCAGTCTGATCGTTGAACAACCGGGAAAGGTGGCGTGAGCTCATGTTCGCGATGGCGGCAATGTCCCTGAGCTTCCAGCCGCGCGCAGGATTGGCCGCGATGGCGTCCTGAACACGATGCACGACGGGATGAATGTGATTACGTCCCTCCAACCAAGGCGATAACTGCGGATCGGCGCCGGCACGGCGGAGGTAAATCACAAGTGCGCGCGCGATCCGCACTGCACAGGCGTCATCAATCAGGCGGCTCACCAGATGAAGCATGAGATCGATGCCCGAAGCAACACCAGCGCTGGTCAAGCGTTCGCGGTCCTCCACATAGAGACGGTTTTCAAGAACGTTTGCGCCCGATGCCAGCTCAGCAAGCTTGGCACACCAGGCATGATGCGTCGTACAAGCATGACCATCAAGTAAGCCGGCCCGTCCTGCGAGCAGTGCGCCGGTGCAGATCGAGATCAGTGTATGACCCGGCTCGATCGTTCGTTTGAGCCACGCGACGATTCTCTCCTCGGTATTATTGGACGAACTCTCCTTTGAACCGCAGCGCGTATCGCCGGCTTCGATTGCGCCGGTCAGGATGACAAAAGCAGTCGAGGGCAATTTGTCCGGCAATGGTTCGATATTTGACAGCGTTAGCCCGATTGAACTCACAATCGCGGACATCGGCCCGACATATCGTGTGTCGAATCGAATGTCGTGCTGTTCTTCGTTGGCCTTGCGGAGAACCTCCAGCGGTCCCGCTACATCGAGCAGCAGCGTTCGGGGCGCAAGAACCACGTACACCGGAATTCTGCGTTGCCCCGCCGCGCTCATGACGCAAGCTTTGATGCGGGACCGGCAAGCGCCTGCTCGACAGTGGCGATACGCGCGAAGCGTTGATCAAGAACCAGTTCCGAGCGGGCTTTGATCTCGTCGGAACTCCAGGTACGCCCCCGCGCATCTGTCATGGCGAAGGTCAGCGTCGCCTCGGAAACATAATCGACGGCATAACCGATGTCGGACGCATGGCGCGCCGTCGTCTCGCAGCATTGCTCTGTGCGGATACCGCTGACAAGAATACGGCGGATTCCGTTTTGAACGAGCCATACGTCAAGACCGCTGCCAACGAGCGCGCTGTGTTTGCGCTTGTAGAACACAGCATCAGGCTCAATCGACAGTGGGGAGAGCGTCTTCACAAAGCCGGAGGCGACCGAATATGGTCCCGCATCGGCGATATGAAAAATTTGGAGAACCGGAATGCTTTGGGCATTGGCTCCATGGATCAGTTTCTGCAGCCGCCTAATGAACGCAGGGCAGTCTGCATCGCTCCAGAACGGGCGTTGTCGAAAGGATTCCTGGACGTCGATCACCATCAGCACGGTATCGGATGCGGACATTATATGCCTCCAAAAAAATCGAATGCATTAACGATATCCGCGATTGATTGCGAGCGAAAGGCGCGGGAAAGACAAGAAGCGGACAAAAAAGGCCATCGATATTCCAGCGTGACCTGACGGCCGGGCTATGCAAGTGCTAACTGGGACGGCGTTGCTGCTTTGAAGTGACATGCATGCTGCGGACACCAAAGTCCGTTCTGGGTCAGCAGGCGACATTATGATAATCAAGGTGGAAGTTGCTAGGCCCGCGCGAAGCCTTAGTTGACGAATGGCTAAAATCTACGAATCTACTTTCGTTCTGGCAATACAACGCAGGAAGCCGAAGATGCTGACACCTGACATGAAGCGGATTATTGAAGAGCAACTCCTTGGGTTTGTTGCAACGACCGCTCCCGATGGCACGCCCAACGTGTCGCCGAAGGGCACTTTCTTCGTGGTGGACGACGAGACGATTGCGTTCGGCGAAATCCGCTCGCCCGGCACAATCCGGAATCTGCGAACGAACTCGCGCATCGAGATCAACTTCGTCGATCCTTTCGTGCGCAAGGGCTATCGATTCGCCGGCACTGCAATTGTGGTTGAGCGTGGGACCGACACCTTCGATACACTACTAGGCCGTTACCGCGGCGCGCTCGGACCGCGAATGCGCGCTATTGTGGCGATCACAGTGACCAAGGCACTTCCCCTTACATCGCCGGTCTATGACGACGGGAAAGCGGAGCCGGACGTCAGACGAGCGTGGACAACCCGATTCCGCAAGCTTCAGCCGAACGAGCGATTTATGGAATGACGCCTTTGAATGCCCGGCTGAGCGCCACGAGCAGCAAGTGCGGCGCTGAATTGTGGCCTCGACCGTCCTCCCGCCGAGGCGGTTTAGTGCAATACCTATTTTGCGACACCAATATTTTGCGACATGAGAGTGACCGTTCGTCAAAAGGCGCGAAGGCCGTTTAGGGTCAATGAACGAACCCGCTCGCGCGGTAGGGCGCTGCGGCTGGCGGCATCCGCATGGCGCGATACGCGATAGAGGTGCCACCGGGTGATGAGACCCAGGAGCGGCCCAACACGACAAATTTTGAGAATGCTATTCATCAATCATCGATCTTTTGCCGGTGGTGTAGAGAACGAGATCGGCATCGTGGTGAGGCGGCTTCGCATCAGAAAAACCGGCGCGATGTGATCGCAGTTGCAGCGACGATGTCGCGCCATGTAAGCTGTGCGTGGGAACCAATTTCGGCCGGACCGGAATTTGGCGGTTTTGAAAATCGGTCAGCCTATGTGGTACAAAGGTCGTCGTGAGGTATATAACGTAGAAGTTGAAATGTGCGGTATTTTTACAACGCGCAACTCATTGAAACTACACAGGATGCCAAAGTCGTTTTCTA
>DATGVJ010000440.1:0-10315 GCA_035300505.1 Xanthobacteraceae bacterium | reverse complement strand
GTGTTGAATCGCATGGGTGGCTTCCACAGGATCGCACAACATCGCACAGGATCGCACACAACATTTGTTTGACTGCGCTTTGCCGATTGAGTATTGGCGAAATGGTCACGTCGAGTTGCGCCTGCAGCTCTTCGCTGCCGCGCCCCGGTCGGGCGCTTTTTGTTTCGATGATTTCAAAGCTTCGGCACGTGCCCTGTCAGGCCCCATTGAGGGTGCGCCCTAACCAAAGCGGAGACCTGCTATGCAGCTTAGGATTGTTTATCATGCCGATATTGCTTTGCCAGAGAAGATCGACAAGTCGAACCCAGGTATTTTGGCCAAAACGAAGCCAATTACGTGTCGGTGCCCCCTGGGGAGGTAGCGGTGGCCGCACGCGCAGGGGAAGAGGGAATAGAGAGGAACACCGAAAAGTCGAACCCGAGTATTTTGGCCAAAACGAACCCAATTTGATGGGGTGCAGGTGCCGTCGCCGAAGCGAGCACAGCTGTTATGGACCCGTATGTGCAGCTGATGCGTGCACGTTTCTTCGCAGACCGCCTGTCATCCACCGCCAGTTCATGAGTCTCCGCCCGGCAAATGCGCAGAGCGTGGCCAGGATCACGACGCTGCCGACCTGCCACACCAGAACCATCAGGCTCGCGTCTTGGGTGTGGAACAGGCGTAGCCCGAAGTTCGCGAGGCCGGCCGCTGCCAGGCCGCCGAGGGCGGCGGTGAGATGTGGTGTGAGTGGCGCGCCGCGACGGAGCATCACCGTCATGGCAATCGCCGGAACCGCGCCGACCATCACAATGGCCGGAAAGCAGAACCAGTCAGGACTAAACACCAATCCATTAGTTCCGAAATGCATCCAGTCCTGCAGGCATCCTTGGCCCAGGGTTCCGAGCCAAACCGCAAGCGGCAACAATGGAAGCAACACAAGCCTGCGGTCATGGCCGGGTATCGTTGTCGCGAATGCCGCAGTCGCCGCCGCAAGGGCCGTGGCAAAGGCTGCGCTTTGCTCAACCGCGTAACGCCAGTCGAAAGCCTTCGTCATCAGGTCGTCCCTTGGGGACACCACGACCACGATCAGCGCCACATAGGACAATGCGACGAGGCACCACGCAGCGGTCCTCATCCAGGGCGGCCGGAGGCGGCGAACCGGTTCCAGTCCTTGCGCCAGGCGATCGACAAGCGTGTCCGTATCCATCGTCACTCTTTCGTCAGGCTCTTCAATGTTTTTCGGAGCGATCCCATGGCGCGATGGACCGATACTTTCAGGGCAGCGATGCTCATCCCGCTCGCGGCCGCGGCTTCCCGGAGCGACAGCTCCCGCAGTTTCGTCAGCTCGATGGCGTTGCGCTGTCCCGCCGGAAGCTGGCGCACGGCCTGCCGCAAAGCCTCCGGATCGCGGTAGTCGCCCGCTTCGATATTCGTTTCCTCGCTCGAAAAGGTTACAGGATATTCGTCGACCTGGACTTCCATCATCCCGCTGCGCCGGTATTTCCGCGCGCCGTCCACGAGGCGATTTCTCGCAATCGCCATCAGCCACGGAATGAAGGGGAGTTCCGGATTGTAAGTCGAGCGAACGGAGTGGAGCGATAGCAGGATGTCCTGCAGCAGATCTTCCAGGTCCTCAGGCCTGACTGAACTTCGTTGCCGGCGGACAAACTGACGCAAACGCGGCGTGATTTCCTTAAGGAGCAGGGCGTAAGCCCGCGCGTCGCCGTCCTGTACCGCCCTCATCAGGACGTCCAAGCGCAGTTCCGGCGTGGTCGTGGTCTCCAGCATGGTTGCCTCGATGCGCCACAATAAACGGCTTGTGTGAGGCGAACCAGGAGATTGATTTGTCCTGACCGCTGAAAATTCTGCCGGCGAGGGCGTAACCTTTTTGCGCCCATTGCCGAATCTACGGGGGTAGGCCTGTCTGGCCTGCAGCGCATGCATCCCTTGCGGCGTCTTGTGAAAAAAACTACCAGCAGAGGATCTACATATGAACAAGCGTGCATTGATAGCCTCGGCCATCGCGGCTGCGGTTGCGGCTCCGAGTATCGCCTATGCGCAGAAGCCCGTTCCGGCTCCGACCGCATTCAAGACCGAAAAGTGCTACGGGCTTGCCAAAGCGGGCCAGAACGACTGCGCTTCCACCGGCAATAATTCCTGCGGCGGCAGTTCGCGCGTGAACGCCGATCCGAAGGCGTGGATTTACGTGCCAGAGGGCTACTGCGATCGCATCGTCAGTGGCAGCAAGACCCCGAAATAGATTTGTGCACTGGGGTGGCCATGATTCCGTCATCGTGTAGCCATGCGCCGATCGGCGCCGGCATTGGTCTTCGGCTTCCGCATCTGGCGGAAATCGTGGCCACCCCATCGGTCGTATTCTCGACCAAATCTTCCAAACGTTCCTGGCTCGAAATCCACCCGGAAAACTTTCTCGCCAATCCACATGCGACAGAGCTGCTTCTCGAGGCGCGGCGGGACTTTCCGGTGTCCGTGCACACGGTCGGGGTTTCGATCGGCAGTGCGGGCGGGATTGATCGTGGGCATCTTCGGCGCTTGCGATCGCTGATCGATAGAGTGGACCCGTTTCTTGTGTCGGGTCATCTCGCCTGGTCGACGCACGAGAGCGAATTCCTCAACGATCTTTTGCCGTTGCCATTCGACGAAGAAGCCTTGCACCTGGTTGCTGCACATATCGATGAAGTCCAGGACGCGCTTGGGCGGCCCTACCTGATCGAGAATCCGTCGAGCTATGTGGGTTTTGCCGGGTCCACGATGACGGAAGTCGAATTCTTGAGCGAGCTTGTTGCACGCACGGGATGTCGCCTGCTTTGCGACGTGAGCAATATCTATCTCAGTGCGCACAATATGGGGTATGACGCGCGCCAATATCTAGATCAACTGCCCGCAGGTGCGATCGGAGAGTTTCACCTGGGCGGTTTCACACCGGAAGAGGATGAGGCGCAGGAGATCGTTCTCGTCGATACGCATGCGGCCGCGATCGCGCAACCCGCATGGGATCTCTACGCCTATGCTGTAGAGCGGATCGGATTGCGACCTACACTGATCGAATGGGACAACGATATTCCGGAACTCGCCACGCTTGTGGCGCAAGCCGCACGAGCAGATGAGATTGTGTCGAACGTTTTTGCGCAGCGGCACCAACTCCTGGAGGTCGGTCTTGCCGCAGTTGGCTGAAACGCAGCGGGAGTTCCGTCGCGCCATCGTCGAGCACGATACCGCTGCTATCGTGTCCGAGCTTGTCGGCGGCCGTGATCCAAAGACGCGGCTTGCCATCCATCAACGCAATTACGAAAAAAGCCTTGTCAACGCGCTGCTGACCAAGTTCCCGGCGACGCACTGGCTTGTCGGTAGTGCATGCTTGACCGAGGCGGCGCGCAGGTTCATCAAAATCCGGCCGCCGCGCGCCCCTTGTATCGCTGAATATGGCGAGGATTTTCCGGCTTTTCTCGCTACAACGCCGGTCGCGCAACGCGTGCCCTATATGAATTGGCTGGCTGAACTCGAATGGCATGTGGGAAAGGTCGCAATCTCGATTGCGTTTCCGGCATTGACACTTGGCGATCTTACGGCCCTTGACCCATCAAAGCTGTCGCAAGCCATGCTGACCTTCCAGCCCGGTGTCCACTATCTCAAGACGCCGTGGCCGGTCGACCAGCTGCTTGAACTCTACGTCACGGAAGCCGCGCCGGAGCAATTTCAACTCGCGCCTGCCGATATATGCCTGCAAATTCGTGGGGCGCGAGGCGAGTATCAGTTTCGCCACATGACTCCGGTGGAGTTCGAATTCCGCAAGTCGCTCCAGCGCGGCCGGACCGTTGGGGATGCGGCCGAAATGGCGCTTGATATCGACGCTGTATTCGATCCTGGGCAGGCTTTCACATGCCTGATGACCGAGGGCTTGGTGACCGCGATTGCGTAAAGGCTGGAGGACTTCATGACCGTCGTCGACCAGACTCATCGTGGTCCGATCCAGGCCATACGCGACCTGTTCCTCATCGCCAAGGGAGGACTTGAAAAGTTCCCCCTGTCGATCATCCAACTCGCGATGCGCATCGCGGTCGGCGCGGTCTTCTTCAATTCCGGGCTGTTGAAATTCCGATCGTGGGAATTTGCGATCAAACTGTTCGAGGAAGAATACAAGGTTCCGCTGCTCGATCCGGTCTGGGCGGCGCGGCTCGCAACTTTCAACGAATTGACGTTTCCAGTCCTGCTGTTTCTCGGGCTCGCCACGCGACTGGCGACACTGCCGCTGTTGGGAATGATCCTGGTGATCCAGACTTTCATCTATCCGCAGGCCTGGACCGAGCATCTCCTGTGGGGATCAATCCTCGTATTTCTGCTTACACGCGGTCCGGGCGTGTTGTCGCTCGATCAGCTGATCGTTTCAGGGATCAGGGATCACCGTCGTGATTTCGCGAGCAATTCGTAGGAGGCGGATCGCAGCCAGCGATGTCCCGGATCGCGCTGGTACCTTTCGTGCCAGAATTGCGCTATTTCGAACCGGGGCAACGGGAACGGAGACCGCAGTGCGGTAAGCCCCAGCTGTTCGGCAAAGGAAGTCGCCAGATTGGCCGGTATCGTTGCGACGCCGTCGGTCCGCGAAGCGACGAGCATTGCGACAATGAAGCTGGGCACACGCAGCATGATATTTTCTGCTGCGACTTCCGCCTCCACGGCCTGCTGCACCATCTGTTGTGCCGCATGGCCGGTATCCGATGCCACAACGATGATATGGCGCGCAGCGCAGAATCCGGAACGGTTGCGCAGCGCGCGAAGATTTGGGTTATCCTTGCGGGCGACACTGAGATATCCATCGTAATAGAGGTGTTGACGTCGCAGCCCGCGGGGAGCTTTCGGATAGGCGCCGAGCGCCAGGTCGGCCTCACCGGACTCAAGCTTCGACTCGAAATGCCTGGAATCAAGCGGTACCGCATGCAGCGTGAGCCGGGGGCCCTCCTTTGCCATCATGCTCAATAGCCGGGGAAGAATGAGGGCAAACCCCGTGTCGGCTGTAAGGACCTTGAACATTCGATCGGAGGTCCGCGGATCAAAGGACGGCATCGGTGTGCGCAGCATGTTTGCGGTGACGAGCAGGCTATGAATCGGGACCGATATTTCCATAGCTTTTGGGGTCGGATTCATCGCCTGGCCTGAGCGAATGAACAGCGGATCGCGGAAATGAATCCGAAGTCGCGCCAGGACTTTGCTGATGGACGGCTGGGTCGTATCCAGCTCTTCCGCCGCACGGGTGAGGCTCCGCTCGCGCAGCAAGACGCTCAGCACCTTGAAATCGCGCAGCCTGAGATCGCCATCATTCAAATCCGTCATGATCTTCATTCCAGATCGGGTATGGAAGTATTTCAACGATTATGTGACGTATAGTCAACAATTGATCTGCATGATCCGGCAGTCTGCGAGCGCCGCCATGACCCTTGGGGCGTGGCCGCCTCGGAAACATGTCCATGCGCGTCCATAGGGTCCGGGAGAAAAGTCGATGTCCAAATTCGTGATCGAATCGCATTTTCGCTTGCAGGAATGGGTTGCGGAAGAGAAGGGTTATTTTCGGGAAGCTGGTCTCGACTATGAGTTCAAGGAATTCGTCCGCTCCAGCGGTGGCGCCCACCACCAGACCGTCGGCAAGTCGGGAGCATTCCAGAGCATCGAGAAGGGGCGAACGTCCGACGTGACCTGCGCTTGCCACTGGACCGTGAACGTGGCGGCGTCCAAGGGCCTGACCAAACTCTATGGGGATGTCTATTCGGTCGCGCCGTCCGGGATATTCGTCCCTGACGCCTCGCCGGTCAGGACGCCCGCCGACCTCGCCGGCGTGCCGATTTCGGTCGGATATCAATCGGGCAGTCACTATTCCACGGTCCAGGCCCTCGAACAGTACATGCCGGCGGCGGACATCAAGTTGTCGTTCGACGAGGGACTCTTGTTTCACCGGATGGAAGCATTCCTGGACGGAAAATCGCAGGCAGCGACACTGTTCAGCGGACCTTATTACCTCGCCGAACAGTTGGGCTTCCGCAAGATCATCGACAACACATTCATGATCGCGACGATGCTCAACGGCGATCCCGATCCCGAGGACGTGCGAAAATATTTCCGCGCGCTCAAGCGTGCCCAGCGCGATATCGATCTGCGCCCGGATCGCTATACGCACTATTACAAGAATGAGTTTCCGGCCCGGTATCACGACATCATGGACACACGACGCTGGGGGCCCGGCGAGCGTATCGTGTTCGAGCCTTATTCAAAAGATGTGTACGAGGAGTCGTTCTCCTGGATCGCCGCGCACGAGATCTTCGCCAACGGCGACATGGGATCCGGCAATTATGAGCGTTCGGTCGTGAGGCTGAACGGGGCGTAGACTAGGCCACCCCATCATGAGCCGTCTCCCTCGGGGAGTTCCTTCAATATCTCAGCATTGTGCTCGCCCAGCATCGGAGGCGGCTTGTTGTCGCTGCGCGCGCCGTCGACGCGGATCGGGGAGCGGATGGTGACGACGCGTCCTTGGATCGGATGATTGGCCTCGCAGAACGTGCCGAGATGCGCGACCTGGGGGTCTGCGAGCACCATCGGTATGGTGTGGATCGGTGCAAATGGCACATCGAACTGTTCCAACCGCACCATCCAAAATGTCCGGGTGCGCTTGACCACGACTTTGGCTATGGCCGCATTGAGTTCGCCGTAATTTGCAACGCGACCTGCACGCTCCTTAAATCGCTTGTCCGAAGCGATCGCGGGTTCTTCGATCACCTTCATGAAATTGTCCCAGAATTTGTTTTGCAGTGAGAGATGAACCGCCAGGAGCTTCTTGTCGGAACACATGAATGCGAAGCATTGCGAGGAGGCGACGCGCGACTGCGGGCCGTACGTCGTATTTCCCTGTGTATAATGTGCGAATGCATCGGGCGTGAAGGCGATGGCGGATTCAAGCATGTTGACTTCGATGCGACGTCCTTGGCGCGTGCGTTCGCGTTCGTAGAGCGCACTCAAAATGCCGTTCACCGCATACATGCCGGTTGCATTGTCGGAGATCGTGACGCCGACGAGGCGCGGGTTGGCCGGTTCGACGGCAAGCCCGTAGACCCCCGACAGCGCGCTTGCCACCGCATCGTAGGCCGGACGGTCGCGGTAGGGGCCGGTCGTCCCGAAGCCCGTGATGGAGCAATAGATCAGACGCGGGTTGAGATCCTGGATCACTTCCCACCCAAAACCGAACTTCTCCATCACGCCCGACCGGTAATTTTCGATCAGGACGTCGGATATCAGCAGGAGTTTGCGAAAGGTGGCTTTTCCGGCATCGGTCTTGAGATCGAGCGTCAGGCTGCGTTTGCTGTGATTATAGGCGACGAAATTGGGGCCGTAGTTACCCGTCACGGTCGCGCGAAAGGGGTCGCCGCCATCCGGATTCTCGATCTTGATTACCTTGGCGCCGAGTTCCGCCAGCATCATGGCGGCATAGGGCGCCGTAATCATCGTTCCGAGTTCCAATACCCGCACACGAAAAAGCGGCAGATGGCGGGCCTGCGTGGCATTCATGCCGAAATTCCCTGAAAAGGCTGTAGCGTGGACTTCCACCACTATCCACGCCACGCGCATTATATCAATCCGGGCGGGCGCAATCGACGTCGCGTCCATGCTTTGGTAATTGCCGATGAAGGCCCAAAACTGGGGCTGCGCGCGACGGGGAGTGCCGCAATCGAATGAACGACTTTTCCTCAGCTTTCCTGGTTTCCCTGCAATTGATCGGTGGGTTTGACGCCGAACTGCGCGCCGTCGTGCTGCTATCGCTGCAGGTCAGCCTGACAGGCAGCGTGTGCGCGTTTGTGATCGGGGTGCCGCTTGGGACCGCATTGGCGATCTATCGGTTTCCGGGCCGGGGATTTTTCGTCGTGCTGGCCAATGCACTCCTTGGCCTGCCGCCGGTGGTGGTCGGCCTTGCGGTTTATCTGCTGCTGTCGCGCTCGGGGCCACTGGGAACCCTCGGTCTTTTGTTCACCCCGACCGCGATGACGATCGCGCAGGCTGTGCTCGGCACGCCAATCGTCATCGCGCTTGTGCACCGGTCCGCGGGCGGGCTCTGGCGCGCCTATGGGGACAGCCTTTTGGTGAGCGGTGCCACGCGGCTGCGGGCGATTCGACCCCTCATGACCATGGGACGCGAGGCCTTGTTGACCGCCTACCTGGCTGCTTTCGGGCGCGCAATTGCGGAAGTCGGGGCCATCATGATTGTGGGCGGCAATATCCGCGGATATACCCGCACCATGACGACGACCATCGCACTGGAAACAAGCCGGGGCGATCTAAGCCTCGCCTTGGCCTTGGGGATTATCTTGCTCTGCATTTCGATGACCGTCAGCGCGGCCAGCCTGTTGGTCGGGCGTGGTCTGGCGGAGCGCTGAAGGGGCCTAGCGTGTCACGGCAGGGCTGCTCGTAGCCGGAAAGAACAACTGCTCGCCGGCGATGCGGTAGGAGGCGATAGCGTCGGCGCCGGGTTTTGTCGTTAGCCATTCGTGCCAGATGCGAGCGTTGGCCGATTTGACGTGAGGCCATTTGGCCGGATTGACCAGAATGCTGCCGTAGGGATTGAACAGGATCGGGTCGCCCTGGCTCAGGATTTCCAAATTCTGGCGGTTCTTGAAGTTGGCCCAACTGGCCCGGTCCGTGAGCGTATAGGCATTGAGTGCTGCTGCGATATTCAGGGTTGGCCCCATGCCCTGGCCGACTTCCCGATACCAGGCGTTACTGGCATTGGGCGCAAGGTTCGCCAACTTCCACAATCGAATTTCCATGCGATGCGTGCCGCTGTCATCGCCCCGGCTCGCGAACACGGCGCCTGCGGCAGAGCCGCCTGCGGCGGAGCCGCCGGTGGCGGAAATACGCGCGAGCGCTTCGCGGGCGCTCGTTTGCGCCCGGATGCCGGCCGGGTCGGATTTCGGGCCGACGATGATGAAGTCGTTGTGCATCACGTCGCGGCGATCGATGCCGTTGAGGCTGGCGACGAACCTGTCTTCGCCGGCGCGGTCATGCACCAGCAGCGCATCGGCATCGCCGCGTTCGCCAATCGCAAGGGCCTGGCCGGTGCCGACGGCAACGACGCGAACGCTGATGCCGTGCATTGTGCGAAAGACAGGGATGATATGGCCGAACAGGCCGGACTCTTCCGTCGAGGTGGTCGAGGACAGGGTGATGAACCGCTCCCCGGTTCTTCCCTGGGCGTTGGCTTCGCTCCCAAAAAAAACCGCAAGGCACAAGGCGGCAATTCTGATCATGGCTGTCCGTTTGACGACGTTGCGGTCCAAATGACCTGCAAAAAAGTTGCAGCGTGGATAAGGGTTTCGCCATTATCCACGCTGCGCGTTCTATTTCAATTGTGTTTTGACAATCCTACTGCGGCGCTTTCAAGCCGTTGGCTTCTGCCTGGACCTGTTCAGGTGTGGCGACAGCGAATTCGCTGGTGCACACATCTTTGAACAGCAACCCGCCATCAGCCATGTATTGCTTGGTCAGGCAATTGCCGGCCGGACGTGGGGAGGTGCTGACGACCGTCTGGGACGGGGCGCTGACGACCTGTGTGGAACCGCCGACGACTACGGTGCGCTCGACCGGATAAGCATAATTCGTCGCCCACCAATACGGGCGATGGTGGTTGTGGGTCCAATTCGGCGTGTGCGAGATCGGGTCGCAGCCGACGAATCCGCATGGCTTTTTCGGTGTCCAGGAGATTGGATTGCTTCCGATCAGCTGCTTCTTGGGACTCCAGGTAATCGGGTTGCTGCCGATCAGCGGCTTCTTCGACGGCAACGCCTGATGGTTGGTCTGATTGTTGGTCTGGTTGTTGGGGTTGTGGGAAGTGTTCGGCTTTGCCGATGCGATTGAAACAGCCAGAGTGCTTGCGATGAAGGCCGATGCGGCGATCATCAGTGTGGCGGTGCGGGGTGACATTGTTCTTCTCCATTTATCCCGTTCGGGATCGAACCGGGTGCTCGGAGAATTGGTCGCACGTCGGTAACGCAAGGTTCACGGTACCGTGTGGCGCCGCGCACAAAAATGGTGAGTGGATCGTGCAGAGATGTTGCGGCAATGGGTGTCGCGCCTCATCGGAGCGTGCGCCTCGACCTCGACTATCCGGTCGCGCACGCATTCTTGTGTCTGGTCAGGAGGCGTCGGTTTGAAAGTGGCTGGTCATGACGCGGTTCTTGAGCTCACGAAGCGGGGCATGGTAGTTCGCCGTGGGCTTATTTTCGGTATCTTGCCGGCGTTCGGTATTGGAACGTAAGCTCGGCATCCCCAATTACGCGAGCAG
>DATGVJ010000439.1:0-2263 GCA_035300505.1 Xanthobacteraceae bacterium | reverse complement strand
AAGAAGTTGCGGATCGCATTGGCGAAGGCCGCCGGTTGCTCCAGATTGGAGAGGTGACCTGCGCCTTCGAGCTTCACGAGTTTCGAGCCCGGGATGGCGGCGTTGATCTGCTCCATGCCTGCCAAGGTCGCATCCTTGGTGCCGACGACGCACATGACGGGACGCTTGATGCCGGCGAGGCCGGGCCGCAGATCATAGTCCGAGAGCGCCTGGGCGCAGCCCGCAAACCCCTTCAATGGTGTCGAACGGATCATGCCGCGCACCTTGTCGAGCACGGGTGCTTTGGTGGCGACGAATTCGGGAGGGAACCAGCGGTTGACGGTGACATCGACCAGAGCCTCCATGCCCTGTTGGGTCGCGATGTCGATGCGCTCGCTCCATTGCTGCGCCGAGACGGGCGTCGAGGCCGGTCCACAATCGCAGGCCGCGATGCGGTCGAAGCGCTCCGGGTGGCGCTGCGCAAGGAACAAGCCGGTCACGCCGCCCATGGAAATGCCGGCGAAATGCGCGCGGGGGATAGAAAGCGCATCCATGAGGGCGATCACGTCGGCGGTCAGCATGTCGAAGGAGTATTTGCCGTCCGTCACCTGCGTGTCGCCATGGCCACGCTGATCATAGCACAGAATGCGGTAGGTACCTTTAAGCGCCGCGACCTGCTCGTCCCACATCGTGAGGTTGGTTATCAGCGAATTCGAGAATATGAGCCAGGGCGCGCCCTGCGCGCCTTCGATCTGGCAATTGATGCTGATGCCGTTGGCTTTGACCTGCATGGCGTGATCTTTCACTTATTTCTTGAAAAAATCGAGGAGCAGCCGAAGAAGCGTCTTCGGCCCGGTCGTGGGCAGGAAGTGCCCGGCTTCCTCGATCAGTTCGAAGCGGGCGCCGGGAATTTTCTTGGCGAGTTCTTCGGTGCCGGCCGGCGGCCGGACCGTATCGTGTTTGCCGGCCACCACCATGGCGGGGACGGAAACTTTCGGCAGCATGTGGAGCATGTTGGTCATGGCCAGCATACGATGTGCGAGCCCGAAACCGACCGGATCGTTGGCAAGATAGCGGCCCCGATAGGCCTCATAGGCGGCCGGCTCGCCAAGCGTCGGCGGATATGATTTGTCGAGCGTGATCCCCATCACGCCCGCCATGCCTTCCCGTTCGGCCAAGTCCGCGCGCTCGTTGAGCGCGCCGGCACGGCTCGGATCGACACCCGGTGCCGGATTGCACAGCACGATCGATGCGACCTGGTCGGGATGGCGCTCGAGAAAACGCAGCACCTGTGTGCTTGCCGCCGCCACGCAGACGAAACGATAGGGCGGCTTCAAATCGAGGTTCCGGAGCACGGCTTCGAGATCGTCGACCGCCTGGTCGTTGGTGAATTGCTTGCGCACCTTTTCGGTCAGCCCGGCGCCGCGCTGGTCGAAGCGCACGACCCGATAGTGCTCGGCTAGTCCGGGCGCGACCGCGTCCCAGCTTTCCAGCGTGCCGCCCATTTCATGCAGCAAAACAACGACCGGCCCACTCTGGCCGGCGAGCTGGTAGTGGACGCTAATTCCGTTTGCTGTAGTCCAAGGCACGTTTGATCCTCCGGGTTATCGGATCGCTTAGCGAATCCGGAAGGGAGGTGCAATGGACTGGGGCGCCAAGTCGCGAGTCGCCAAGTCGCGAGGCGGCTTGGAATTTGGCTTGGTCGAAACAATTCGCTGCATCAATCCGGCTTGGCACCGGAGAATTTCACCACTTTAGCCCATTTCTCAGTCTCGTCCCTGAAGAGCCTCGCAAATTCTTGGGGCGAGCTTGGGAGTACCAAGCCGCCAAGCTCGGCGAATCGTGCCTTCAGCTTGGGATCGGCGAGGCCTGCATTGATCGCCTGGTTGAGCGTGGCAATAATTTCAGGGGGTGTGCTCTTCGGCGCACCGATGCCAAAGTATGCGCTGGCCTCATAGCCCGGCACGAAGCTATCCACGGTGGGGACATCCGGAAGCGCCTCCGAGCGAGTTGTCGTGGTTACGGCTAAGGCTCGCAGCTTGCCAGCTCGGATATGTTCGATTGACGAGGGCAAATTGTCGAAAGTGACCTGCACTTGTGCTGCAATGAGATCTGTGAGCATCGGTGCCGAGCCGCGATACGGCACGTGCACCATGGCAGTCCCAGTCATCATCTTGAATAGCTCGCCTGACACGTGGATTGATGTGCCGCTGCCCGACGATGCCATGTTGATCTTTCCAGGATTGGCCTTGGCATAAGCGATGAATTCGGGAACGGTCTTGGC
>DATGVJ010000438.1:0-2694 GCA_035300505.1 Xanthobacteraceae bacterium | reverse complement strand
ATCACGGGCGCGGCTGCCGAACCGCTCGCGGTCGATCCCTGGAGCCTGAAGATCGGTTCGCCGATCCCGGCCTATGAAACCCCGGCAAAGTATGAAAAGCACGTGGTGCGCACGCTCACCAATCCAAATAATGAGCCGCGCACCAGCAATGGACGCACGCCGCATCATTTGCTCAACGGCACGATCACGCCGAATGGGGTGCACTTCGTGGTGTCGCGCACCGGTTTCCCGGACATCGATCCGGAGAAGCATCGCCTGGTGATTCATGGGCTCGTCAAGCAGCCCAAGGTCTTTACGCTTGAATCGCTCGCGCGTTATCCGATGGAGTCGCACGTCCGGTTTGTTGAATGTGGCGGCAACAGCGCGCCGCTCTACAACAAGGATCCGATCCAGGCCAACGTGCAGGCGATCCACGGTCTCGTGTCCTGCTCGGAGTGGACGGGTGTAAAACTCTCGACGCTGCTGGAAGAAACCGGCATTGATCCAAAGGCGACATGGTTTCTGGCGGAAGGCGCCGATGGGCCGAGCATGAACCGCAGCATTCCGCTCGCCAAGGCCTTGGACGATGCCATGATCGCGCTCTACCAGAACGGCGAGCGCATCAATCCGTCGCAGGGCTATCCGATGCGTCTCCTGCTGCCCGGCTATGAAGGCAACATGAGCGTGAAATGGTTGCACCGCATCAAGCTCGTTGAAGCTCCCGTCATGGCGATCAACGAGACCATGCAATACACGATGCGGATCGAGGGACAGAAATCCTGGCAGTTCTACTATCCGCAGGAGGTCAAATCCTTCATCACGCATCCCTCGCCGGGGCTGATGCTCAAGGGTCCGGGCTATTACGAAATTTCCGGCCTTGCCTATTCGGGCAATGGCCGCATCGCCAAGGTCATGGTTTCCGCCGACGGCGGCAAGAGCTATGCCGAGGCCGCGCTGCAAGGCCCGGTCCACAGCAAGGCCTTGACGCGATTCCGTATGCCCTGGCGCTGGGATGGCCAGCCGGTCGTGTTGCAGAGCCGCGCCTGGGATGAGGCCGGCAATTTCCAGCCGACACGCGAACAGCTGATCGCCGAACGCGGGGCCCCCAAGGTCAACGTTCCGGCCGTCGCCTTCCCGATGGGCCATATGAACGTCATCACCAGTTGGGCGATCGACGGCAAGGGGGAGGCCAAGCATGTCTACGCGTAACGGATTGGCGATCATTGCGGCGCTCGCGCTTGCCACGAACGCGGCGCTGGCGGCGGATGCTCCAGGGCTCGGTCAATCGGTGACCGAAGCCGACCTTGCACTTTGGGACATGACCGTCGGTCCGGACGGCGAAGGCCTTCCGGCTGGCAGCGGCACGCCGGCCCAAGGCAAGGCCGTCTATGAGCAGAAATGCGAATCCTGTCATGGCAAGGAAGCGGGCGGCGGACGCAGCGCGAGCCTCGTGAGCACGAAGGACCGCACCGTCACCAACTATGTGCCGCACGCGACGACCATCTTCGACTTCACGCGGCGCGCCATGCCGTGGCAGCAGCCGAAATCGCTCACCAACGACGAGGTCTATGCGGTGACGGCGTATTTGCTGTCGCTCGCGAAGATCATCGGCGAGAACGACGTCATGAATGCCGAGACCTTGCCAAAGGTGCGGATGCCGAACCGGGATGGGTTTGTGAGCAAGTATCCGGAAAAGCGCTGAGGCGAGGACGCGCCGACGCGCATTGAAGTCTTGTCAGAAGCCTGCCGCGGAGAAAGTCCGGGGTAGGCTTTTATATAGAGCGACCCAAGACATGAACGAAGGGATCATTCATGAGCGACTTTCTGGTCGAACAACAAAGTGGCGTGCTCAAAGTCACCATCAATCATCCAGAGCGCGGCAACGGCATGACGGACGATATGGCGTCCGAGCTCGCCCGCATTATTGACGGTGCCGCGAAGAGTTCAAGCGCATTGGTGCTGCGCGGCGCGGGCGAGGATTTCTGCGTCGGCCGGTTGCGCGCGCTTGGCGGCGGCGCATTGCCGGTGCTCGATGCACTTGGCCGCCGCGACGTCAGTGAAGCAATCTTCAATTGCTACGGTGCGTTCCGCCGCGCCCAGATCCCGATCATCGGCGTGGTGCGCGGTCGCGCGCTCGGATTCGGCTGCGCAATTGCAGCGCTTTGCGACATCACGCTAGCGGGTGAGCGCGCCCAGTTTCAGGTTCCGGAATATGCCCAAAATGTCATTCCGACCATGGTGATGTCGGCCCTGGTCGATCGCGTGCATCGCAAGGCGATGAATTATCTCGTCTACTCTACCACCACCATCTGGGCCGAGCGCGCCTTGATCTATGGACTCGTGAGCGATGTCGTTCCGGAAGCCGAGCTTGATGCGGCCGCTGATCGGATCTGCCAGACGATTCTCAAGGCGCCGCGCATGGCGACCGAAGCCGTGAAGGATTACATGCGTGCAGCTCCCGACATGGCCATCGCAGGCGCGGTCGATTTCGCGCGCAACCTGCATGCGACGGTCAATTCGTCGATCGAAGCAAGGGCGAGGCGGTCGTAGTACGATTTAGCCATCCGCACACTGTATGCGCGGTGTATTCTACCACGTTCCGTCGGGAGAAGAGCCGTGCAATACGCTGCGCTTTTGCGCCCTATGCACTGGCTACCGCTTCAGCGCCGCAAGGATGTCCACGACGTCCATGCGTTTACGGTAGTCGGGATCGAC
>DATGVJ010000437.1:0-20606 GCA_035300505.1 Xanthobacteraceae bacterium | reverse complement strand
AGGCCGTCGGCTGGAATCTCGATTGCGCGACCGCCATTTTTTTCGGCGCGAATGTGATCTTTCGTTTTCGGAAACATCGGGAGGACACGCATGGACCGCAGCTTGATCGCAGTGATCGCCGCCGTGGTGGGCTTAAGTGCCGTCACGCAGACGCAGGCTCAGTCGCCGACGGCGTCAGCGCCGGGAGGCGAGTTGAAAACACCTCCATTGCAAACGGCTCCGTTGCAAACGGCTCCGTTGCAAACGGCTTGGGGCGAACCCGACCTGCAAGGCATCTGGATGGAGGAAACCGATACGCCATTGCAACGCCCCGCCAGATTTGCGAGCCAGGAATTTTTTACCGCGGCGCAGCGGGCCGAGTTGGATATCGAGCGGGCGGCGATGGCCGGCAAAGACCAGCGCGCGGAGCGCGGGACCGAGCGCGACGTCGGCGGCTCCTATAACCAGCTGTTCGTACCCCGCAAGCACACCGGCGCGCGTACGTCGATGATTGTCGATCCGCCCAATGGGCGGATTCCACAAATGACGGCAGAAGCTCAGAAGCTCGCGGTAGCCGAAAGGGGATTTCGTGTCGCCCTGCTGCAATCGACTGAGACTTGCAAGAACCAATACCGGACCTGTGCCGGCGGCAAGTACGATCCGATGCCCTCGCCGCGGTACGCAGAGCCTGCCCCACGCTACAACACCGCGGGCATGAATCGCTTTGACGGTCCGGAGGACACAGGGTTGGGGGTTCGCTGCCTGCCCGGCAGGCTGCCCGAGTTTTCAAGCATCAGCTTCCGGCGGATCGTGCAGACACCCGGTGGCATCTCGATCTTCTACGACGTGGGCCAGGGCCAAGGGTACCAGCGGAACATCGTCATGGACGGGAGCCCGCATCTGCCGTCCAACGTCCGCCAGTGGTTTGGCGATTCGCGAGGCCACTGGGAGGGAAATACTCTCGTCATCGACGTGACGAACTTCAGTCCGAAGACTGATTTTCGGGGTTCGCGGGAGAACCTGCATGTGGTCGAACGCTGGACGCGCACCAGCCCGACTGAGATTGCTTATGAGATCACGATCGACGATCCGACCGTGTGGGTGCGGCCATGGACCGTCAAGCGGGAGTTCGCCCGGCAGAGCGAGCAGGAAAATCGAATCTATTACGAGCCGCGTTGCATCGAGGGAAATTATGCCCTTCCGGGGCTGATGCGTGGAGCGCGCATGGAAGAGGCCGCCTTTGCGGAGGGACGAGGTCCCAACCCAGTGACAAAAGACAAGACTATCGGCACTTCGGGCGTTGAGGAGGATCCGTTGGAGATACCGCGCTGAGAATGATTCCAACGGACGGCGAAACATTTGACGTTCTCGTCATCGGCAGCGGCATCGCAGGCCTCTCGGCGGCGTGCGCCGCTGCCAACCGTGGCGCGCGAGTAGCCGTATTGGAGCGCGCCTCCCCCGAAGAGTTCGGGGGAAATACACGATGGACCGAGGCTTACTTGCGTATGAAGAGCGAGCACGAGGTCAGTGATGACTTCGAGGAGCTCCTGGTTGCCAATGCGGGACACCACATCGACCCGAATGTCATTGCCGAAGCGTCACGGCCATACGATCAGTGGTCGGGGTATGTTAAAGCTCATGGTATGCCTGACCCCGAACTCGTCTCGGCCCTTTCGGCGGGCGCCGGGCCTACGGTGCAGTGGCTCAAGGGTTATGGCATCCGCTTCGACACAATGCCCACCTATTTCGTCACCGCAGCCGCGCCGCGTCTGATGCCGGTCGGCGGCGGGCTGGCAATGATTACGGCACTACAGTCGCATGCGCGACAGCATGGCGTTTCTCTGTACTTTCACGCCACTGCATTTTCGCTCTCAAGACGCGATGCAGATGGATGGTTGAACGTCGGAATTGCGGCGGGTGATAAAGTCGGAGAGGCGCGCACGGTACGGGCGCGCGCGGTCGTGATCGCGTCCGGTGGATTCGAGGGAAACCCGGAGATGATGGCCAGCTACATTGGCCCCACCGCGCGCTATCTGCGGCCGGTGGCCCGCGGCGGCTACTACAACAGAGGAGAGGGTATCCGTCTGGCCTTGGCGCTTGGCGCTGCCCCGGCAGGCGATTTCAGCTCCTTTCATGCAGAACCGCTGGATCCGCGTTCGCCTGCACCCGAAGCGCTGGTCATGAACTTTCCTTACGGAATTCTGGTCAATCGGAAGGGGCGTCGGTTCACCGACGAAGCGCCAGGTCCAGTGGACGTGAACTACGATCACATCTCCCGCGCCATCAAGGACGAACCGGACGGCATCGCATGGGTTGTCTTCGACCAAAGCATCCATGACGTTCCGAACTGGAAAAAAAGCATTCGCACCGACCAGCCGCCCATTGCGTCCGACACCATCGCCAGCCTCGCTACGGCCTGCGGAATCTCGTCGGAGGGCTTGGAGAAAACAGTGCTCGCGTATAACGCGGCCTGCACCCCTGGTGAATTCAATGCGCTACGACCCGATGGCCTGTCCACGCGTGGCACCGACCCCGTTAAATCCAACTGGGCTCGGCCCATCGAGCGGGGGCCGTACATGGCATTTCCGATCGTGGCGGGTATTTGCTTCACCTACGGCGGCATCAAAACGAATCGCAATGCTGAAGTAATTGATGCCGATGGCCGGCCGGTGCCCGGCCTGTATGCGGCGGGCGAAGCCACAGGCCTCTACTACCAGGTCTACACAGGCGCCACTTCAGTGCTTCGCGGAGCAGTGTTTGGAAAAATTGCTGGCGAAAACGCCGCCGCCGTAGCCCGGCGGGACTCCAAACCCTCTCCTTGAGAGCCCCCAGCTTCGGGGACGCCGCCGTTCGTAGTTCCGCGTTTACGCGGCCTTTAATCCCGTGCCATAAAGAAAGAACCGCCTAAAGGCGGAACTACAAACAATGCCGCACGATTCGGTTATTGTTGTAAAGTATCCTTAGTTAGATCGGACAAGCAACATCCGCTAATTGCAAAGATATTTGCAGACAAAATTCTTGACCGTGCTGAAGGGATTTTCCGAGCTTCCCCATTGCCCGCGGGGCTCCGCGGCTTTTTCTTGTGCCGCTGTCTTGCGCTCTTTGCTTTTCGGATTTTTCGGACTCTTCGGCGTCTTTTCCGCGATCACCATCGCCCAAAAGGTCTTGTATTGGGTCTGCTCGTTACGCGCGACGGCCACTCCGACGCTGTCGGCCCGGGCCAGGAGCAAGTTCGCATTGTGGCCGGGCGAATTCTGCCAAATCCGGAATGTGTCGCCCCAGGTCTTCGTTCCGGCCGCAATGTTTTCAGCGGCCGCGGTTGTCGGCGCAGCAGACATGCGCGAGGAAAACGAGCCGGCGACGCTGTGATCCATGGTGCCGGAAGCGGCCATCGCCTCGGCCTGCCGTTTGGCAATGGCCGTGAGCTGCGGGTCGGTCTTGACGCTGGGAAGGCCGTGTTCGCGCCGGTATTGCGAGATGGTGCCTGCCATATCTTCTGCGTGCGTGTCTTCTACATGCACAAAAGTGGCCGCAACGGCCACGATAGCGCCAAGCCATACCGCGTTCATGGCACCCCCCGTTTGTCCCTATCCCCTAAACCAATGAAAATACATTGGGGTTGGATAAGGCGAATATGAGGCATCTGGTGGATACCATCGCCCCTTCGCAACAACGTGAGGGTGGGGTAGCGTACAACGCTGTCACGTGTGCGACGAAGTTTCCAGACGCTTTACCATGCGGTCGGCAGGAGTAACCATGCGCAACCTCAATCGCATTCTTGCATTTTTGATTGTCCTGCTCGTTGGTGCTCTGGCCCGCTCGGCCCAGACACTGGCGCAAACATCCGTCCAAGCCTGGCCGCAGCGCACGGTGCGATTGATTGTCCCCAATTCGCCCGGCACCGCCACGGACGTCACCGCGCGGCTCTATGCCCAAAAGCTGTCGGTGCGGTGGGAAAAGCCGGTCGTCGTTGAAAATCGGGCGGGTCCCGACGCGCTCCTCGCCGTCAATGCACTCATGACCGCGCGCGACGAGCACACTTTGCTGTTTTCGTTCGGCGGGCCGGTCACCATCAATCCGATCCTGATCGACAAGCTTCCTTACGATCCCGAGCGCGATCTGGTGCCGATCGTTGCCGGCTCAGATTCGTTTATTGCTTTCGGAACCAATACGGCGATGAATATCGATACCCTTTCTGTCTTGCAGACGCGGGCACGCGCCGAGCCCGGCAAGCTCAATTGGGCTGCCACACCCGGCATGCCGCAGTTCGCCTTTGCGAGCTTCTTGCGAGGGGCCGGCATCGACATGACCTACATCCCTTATCGGGATTTCAACGCCGCGCTGCAGGACGTGAGCGAAGGGCGGATCGCCGTGGTGTCCACCGGGCTCCTGCCGCTTCTCGGTGTGGCGCAGGCCGGCAAGGTGCGCATTCTGGCGGTGACCAATCGTCAACGCTCGTCCGCGGCTCCGCAGGTTCCGACCGCGATCGAATCTGGATTTCCCGACGTGGTCGGGGAAGGATTTCAGGGCTTCTTTGGCTGGCGCGACATGCCGGCTGAATTACGCGATCGGATCGCGGCCGATGTGCGTGCGGTTGGCCCCCAAATGCCCCACGAGCGGCTACAGTCTCTGGGGCAGATGGTGCGCGTCGGGACGACCGCCGACTTCCTTGCCATGATTGAAGATCAGCGCGCCATGGCGAGAGCGGTGGTAAAGTCAGGAGCGAGTAGCCTTCGATAAATGCCGATTGAAGGGGCGCGAGGCGCAAAACAGCAAGGCACCAAGACAGCAAGCCCTGCGATGGCCCTGTCGCGAACCGCTACAGGAGACAAACCGTGGATCAGGAATATCTCGTCACCAGCATCGAGCAACTCGAACGCATTTATGGCGCACCGCACGCGCCTTCGATGGCCAAGGAGACCGACCACATCACGACGCATTACCGCGCCTTCATCGAGGCCGCGCCGTTCTTCGCGCTCGCGACGGCGGGGCCGATCGGTCTGGATTGCTCCCCGCGCGGCGACCCGGCGGGTTTCGTGCGTGTGCAAGACGAGAAGACGCTGCTCGTTCCCGACCGCCGCGGCAACAACCGCATTGATACGTTGCGGAATATCCTCCACGATCCGCGCGTCGCCTTGCTGTTTCTCATCCCGGGATGCGGCGAGACCATTCGCGTCATGGGCCGCGCGTCGATCTCCATCGATCCGGCGCTGACGCAAAGTTTTCTGGTGGAAGGCAAGGCACCGCGCGCGGTGCTCGTGATCGCGGTCGAACAGGTCTTCTTCCAATGCGCCAAGGCGATCGTGCGCTCGAAACTGTGGGAGCCTGCGCACCATGTTGACCGCAAGTCTTTGCCGAGCGCCGGTATGATTCTTGCCGATCTCACCGGCGGCAAGCTTGGCGGACCGGAGCACGACCGCACCGCGCCTGAGCGGTTGAAGGCGACGATCTATTGAGCGATGCCATGCTCCAAGAAACGTCAATTGCCGGGAGGGCACGATGAAGTTTCCGCGTCGCAAATTCTTGCGGTTGGCAACGGGCGCAGCCGCACTCCCGGCCCTGTCGCGCATCGCGCAGACACAAACTCAATCGCAGGGTTGGCCGACGCGGCCGGTGCGCGTTGTCGTGCCGTTTGCACCCGGCGGTCAGACCGATGTCATCGGCCGCTTGGTTGCGCAAAAACTATCCGAACGGCTTGGCAAACAGTTCTACGTCGAGAATGTGCCTGGAGCAGGCGGGAATATCGGCGCGGGACGCGCAGCCCAGTCGCCACCGGACGGCTACACGATGCTTATCGTCGACGGGATTGCATTCGCCGCAAACCCAAACCTCTACAACAAAGTCCCCTATGACCCGATCAAGGATTTCGAACCCGTTGCGATTGCGGCCAACACCATGATGGTTCTTACGGTGCATCCCACCGTTGCGGCACGCGCAGTGAGGGACCTGGTTGCCCTCATCAAAGCCAATGTCGGCAAATTCAGCTATGGGTCGGCGGGTGTGGGCACCGGCGCGCATCTGACCGGCGAACTCTTCCGCTCAACGCTGGGGCTTGATCTCGTGCACGTGCCCTATGGCGGCGGAGGGCCCGCGATTGCGGCCGCTGTGGCCGGCCATACACCCATTTCCTTCAGCTCACCCGCCGCGGCCATCCCGCAAATACGCGATGGCAAGCTGCGCGCTCTTGCGGTCAGCGGGAAGAAACGCCTGCGCGAACTCCCGGACGTTCCGACCATGCTGGAAGTGGGCTTTACCGACGTCGAGTGTGACGTCTGGCTTGGTGTGCTGGTGCCGGCCCATACGCCGAAAGCAATCGTCATGCTGATGAACAACGAGATCAATTGGGCAGTTGCACAGCCGGACGTCCAGGAGCGCCTGATCGCATTTGGTTTTGAGCCAGCGCATACGACGCCGGAGGACCTCGCATCCTTGATCGAGTCGGAGATCCCGAAATGGGCCAAGGTGATCCGGGCGGCAAACATCAAGCCAGGATAACCGCGAAATAGGGGTCTGTCCCTGATCCGCGATCACGCCCTGAACACGAGCCACGTGAACAATGCCGTGTCGGCGAAGATCGCGAGCGAGCCGATGGCCGCGATGGGTTCGGCGGTCGCGTGACCGGTGTGCACAAGGCCGACGCCGATGACCAGAACGACCGTGCTGACGATCCAGATCAAGACTTGCCGAAAGGCCCATGGGTTAGCTTCAGCCTTCGGATGCAGGCGGTAGAAAATGCCGAACAGGAACAGGACCACAAATCCGAGAAGATTGAGATGGGCATGGGCCGGCATTGCGGAATGATTTTGCGAGATGGCCATGTGAATGCCCCAGAGCATGCCGACAAGCAAAAGGAGAATTCCGGCTTTGAAACACAGGCTGGATGCAGTCATGGTCTTTCTCTCTTTCACTCTTCCATTAGGCATCGGACCAGATAGCGCGCAAATCCCGGGCTGTCAATTTCGTGAAACACATTGTATCGTTATTTTATGAGTCGGCCCTACAAACTCAAGAAGCGGGCGGAACATCGCGACGCGGTGCGCCAGCGCATCGTCGATGCAGCTATAAAGCTGCATCAGACGATTGGTCCGAACGCGACCTCGATGGCCGACATTGCAAAAAAAGCCAGGGTGGGCCGGGTGACGGTGTACCGCCACTTCGCGGATCCGGACGCCGTGGCGCGCGCGTGCAGCGGCCAATACTTCGCCCGTCATCCGCCGCCGGACGCGCTACAATGGGCCGCAATTGCCGATCCGCGCGCGCGTCTACGGGCGGGTCTGGCGCAGGCGCACGCCTATCACCGATCGACCGAGGCGATGATGACTCGCGTGCTGGCTGAGGTGCGCGAGCACCCCGTGGTGGCGCCGTATCACGCGCTGTGGCGGGCGACGGCGGAGGTGCTGGCCGCGCCCTTCGCACTGAAGGGGGCGGCGGCGATCCGCCTGCGCGCGGCAATCGGCCTGGCGCTGAGCTTCGATGTGTGGCGAATATTGATACGCGAGCAGGGATTGTCGGACGAGCAGGCCTTGAGCGTCGTCTTGCGCCTATGCGTGGCGGCCCAGGAAGACGCTCACCCGACGACGAGCCGATGACGTGGATCCCGGGATTCATTGACTTAACATCGAGTAACATCGAGTCAAGTTCGTTTACGAAATCTAAATTCCAAATTCATATACTAAGTCGGGTATTTTGCGACCAGGCAAGTTTTAATAATAGAATCGGTCAAAATGTAGATGATGGCAATCAATGAGGTGCCATTTGGCTATGTACGTCCAGCGCCGCCTCGCGTGGGCCCGGTTGGTCCTTCAGCCACTCACCCTTGTCGCCACGATGACCGTGATAGCGATTGCCTGCATTCTTGTTTATCTGGTGAAATACGAGAATGGACACGCGCACGATAGCGCAGTCAAAAACGGAAACAATCTGGCCGAAGCGATCGAACACTACTTATCGAGTTCCATCAGGTCAGCCGACGAAATGCTCCTGCTTGCCAGGAGCTATCTTACAATACATCAGGACGAGCAAAGCTTTCTCAGCTGGATTCGCCAATCACGTATTGCCGAATCTGCATTTCGGATGACACTGGTTGGGAGCGACGGGAAAATCAAATTCAGTAGCACCGGGACCCAGGTTGCTGGCTTGGACGTCAGGGACCGCGATTATTTTCAAGCTCATGTCGATAGCGAATCAGATGAGCTGTTCATCAGTAAACCGTTGAAGTTCCGTGCAACGGGCCGCTGGTCGATCGTCGTAAGCCGTCGCGTCAACTTGAGCGATGGAAGCTTTGCCGGCGTGATCAATGCCGCGTTTGAATATGACCGGCTTGAGAAATTCCTTTCATCCCTGGAATTGGACACGGGTGGGTTCATTGCTCTCATTGGGCTTGATGGCATCATTCGCGCCCGGGCCGTCGACGGCCGCTTGATGCCTGAGGCGATTGGAAGGTCCCTCCCTGATGCCAACGCGTTACGGCTCTACAAGCAGGCCCCTTCCGGACACTATTGGATGACCGGAGGTGAATTTGAGCAAAGCAGACGGATGGTCACCTACCGCTTGGTGAAGGGATTTCCTTTGATTGTCCTGATTGCGCAGATCGAGCGCAATATCCTCGTGCGGGCTGAAGCGACCAAAAAAGCATATTACGGATTCGCGAGTGCTGCCGCTACTGTGGTGCTTCTCGCTGCCGCCTTTGGCATTTCCCGGAGGAGAAAACTCACGATTGCGAGCGAGGCTCTCAAGGACACAAACGCGCGATTTTCTACCGCACTGGCACACATGTCGCAGGGTCTTTGCATGTTTGATGCCGCGCATCGAATTGTCGTGGCGAACGACCGGTATCGGGAACTCTTTCAGCTTCCTGCCGAATTGATCCAGCCGGGAACAAATCTCGCGAAAATATTGGATTATCGCATTGCGGCGGGAAACTATGGTGGTCCGGCGCTCAACGGGGACGTAACCGCCTATTTCAACCATTCGGACGAATTTCAGGAGGAACTTAGCGATGGAAGAGTGGTCCTGACCATATGTGGAAAGACGAACGAGGGAGGGTGGCTCACTACCCACAAGGACATCAGCGAGCGGCTCAAGCATGAAGCGCAAGTGCTGTTCTTGGCGCACCACGACGCACTGACCGGCCTACCAAATCGCGCCGTCTTCTGGGAGAGAATGGCAGATGCATGCGCCCGTCATCGCCGATTGGGAATGTTGTTCAATATACTTGTGCTTGACCTCGATCGCTTCAAGCAGGTCAACGACACACTCGGGCATCCTGCAGGCGATACCTTGCTCATCCAGGTTGCCGGTCGTCTGAAATCTACTCTGCGTGACACAGACGTCTTGGCACGTCTTGGCGGCGACGAGTTCGCGCTTGTCCAGTCATGCGAAACCGATCCACGCGGTTCCGCGCAATCTCTGGCAAGTCGCATCATCAATGCTATTGTCGAGCCGTTCACGATCGGCGCGGAAGAGGTCACAATTGGTACGAGCATTGGTATAGCGCTCGCCCCAGAGCACGGGACGACCAGTGATGGTCTACTCAAGATGGCGGACCTCGCCCTCTATCACGCAAAGTCCCAAGGTGGAAGCAGCTATGCTTTCTTCGACCCGGCATTCAGCGCGGCCGCCAACGATCAACGACAGATCGAAGATGATTTGCGGAGCGCGATCACTCTGGGGCAACTCGAGCTGCACTATCAGCCCATCGTCGACGCGACGACCATGGACACGCGCGGCGTTGAAGCGCTGTTACGCTGGCGTCATCCCCAGAAGGGCCTGATTAATCCTGAACAGTTTGTACCCTCGGCCGAAGCATCCGGGCTGATCACGCGGATCGGGGAATGGGTATTGCTCACCGCCTGTATGGAGGCTGCAAACTGGCCATCGACCATCAAGCTTGCGGTCAATCTCTCGGCTGTGCAATTCCGCAGTCCCAGGCTGGCGGATCAAGTTATTTGTGCCCTTGCCCAATCCGGGCTGCCGCCGGAAAGGCTTGAACTTGAAATCACGGAAACAGCGCTGGTCCGAAACCAAAGCGAATGCCTGGCTGTCCTGCGTCAATTCAAAGCTGTCGGTATTTCGATTGCACTTGACGATTTCGGCACTGGATATTCATCGCTCAGTCACCTGACAACCTTCCCGTTCGACAAGATCAAGATCGACAAATCGTTCACGCAGAACATCACCAAGCGGGCAGATTCTGCCGCCGTCATATCAGCCATTCTCGCCCTTGCTCAAAGCCTCGATGTCGAAACGACGGCCGAGGGTGTCGAGACCGAGGAACAACTCAAGCTACTGCGCATGGCCGGCGTGTCGAGCATCCAAGGCCACTTGATCAAACGGCCGGGTCCGGCATCGGAACTTCGTTTCAGCTCGCGGTCTTTTCACCAAAAGGTTGGCCATGCGGCGTGATCTTGTGGCGGCCGGGCGTCGTTAAACGCGTGCATTCTCCGGAATATCGTGCATTCTCAGGCGTGTTCACGGTCATGCCAGGAGAGACACGATGCTTCAACGAAACACGATCTGGGCCATTGCCCATATTAATTTCCGAGTCATTGCCCTTCTCGCGGCGCTGCTCACTGCCACAAGCGCCGCCCGGGCGTTCGATCCTACGAAGTACCCCGACCTGAAGGGCCAGTGGGACCGGTTTGTAGTCCGCGGGGTCTCGGGCCCGCCGTCGTTCGATCAGACGAAAGGCAACGGACTTCGCCAGCAGGCCCCGCTGACTCCCGAGTATCAAAAGATTCTTGAGAACAGTCTCGCCGACCAGCGCGCCGGTGGACAGGGCAACAACGTCGAGCATGCGCGCTGCGTCGCCGCCGGCATGCCCTGGATGATGATTGCGTTCCGCCCCTTGGAATTCATCGTCCAGCCGGACGTGACCCACATTCTCATCGCCGATTACGACGCCTTGCGCCGAATCTATACCGACGGCCGCGACTTTCCCACCAACCAGGAGCCGACCTTTGCGGGCTACTCGATCGGCCGATGGATCGACACTGATGGGGATGGAAAATACGACGTGCTCGAAGTCGAGACCCGCAACTTCAAGGGGCCTCGCGTATATGACTCCAGCGGCCTGCCGCTGCATCGCGACAACCAGTCCATCTTCCGGGAACGAATCTACCTCGACAAGGCCGATCCGAACCTCCTGCACGACGAAATCACCGTGATCGACAATGCCCTGACCCGGCCCTGGACCGTCGACAAGCGATATGTCCGCAACGCCGATCCTCTGGCGGAATGGGTTGAATCAGTCTGTACCGAGGTCAATTCGCAAATCTTCGTCGGCAAGGAACTCTATTACCTGAGCGGAGACGGACACCTGATGCCGACCCGGAAGGGGCAGGCGCCGCCCGATACGAAATATTTCGACAAGAAATGAGTTTCCGCGCAGGCGGACGGTCACTCGAGCGAAATGCCGCTTTCCTGGATCACGACCGCCCATTTGTCGATTTCTGCTGCGACGAACCGGGCGAGATAGTCGGGCGTCATGCGATCGGGCGCGACCAGGCCGGAGCCGATCTCTTTCAGGCGCTGCTGTGCGACAGGTGACCGTAACGCAGCCACGGTTGCGCGATTGAGCTTGCTCACGATGTCGGGCGGTGTCGCTTTGGGCAGGAAGAGGGCATACCAGCTCGGCACGTCGAAATCAGTCAGCCCCTGCTCGTGCGCCGACGGCAAGCCAGGCATGCTGGGCGAACGGTTTCGGCTCAGGATCGCGAGGGCCTTCAGGGTCCTGCCTTCGATCTGCGGCAGTGCGACGGGCGCGCTCGGGCATTCGTAGTCGACGCGCCCGGCAACGAGATCCTGTATGGCCTGCGCTCCGCTGCGATAAGGCACATGGGTGACGCTGACGCCCATCGCCGAATTGAGCAGCACGCAACCGAGATGATTGGACCCGCCCGTGCCGGACGATCCGTATTGCAGCTTTGCCTGGTTCGCTTTCACGTAGGCGACGAATTCGGCCATGGTGCCGGCAGGAAAGTCCTTGCGCGCCACCAACACGAGCGACTGGTCGGCAATTAGCGCAACCGGCGTGAAATCCGTCGACGCATTGTAGAGCGGCTTCTTATAGATCGACTGATTGTGAGCATGGGTGCCGACATTGCCGAGCACGATTTGGTAACCGTCAGGCGGCGCCTTGGCGACGCGACTTGAACCGATCATACCGCCGGCGCCGCCGATATTCTCGATGATAACCGGCTGGCCGAGTTCCGCGCGTAGGCCTTCCGCAACCAAGCGCGCAATCACATCGGTCGCTCCCCCGGCCGCAAACGGAACCACCATGGTAATCGGCCGGCTCGGCCAAGTCCTTTCAAGGACAGAATTCTGCGCGAGGGCAGATACGTTTGTCGCCACCAGAGCTACGATGGGAGCAATGATCCGCGTTCTATGCATACCGCTCGCCTCCAAACATCCCGGAATGCCGGATATGAATCCCAAGAATGCGAAAGGTAGGCGCGTTTTGAAGTGGCTGGAAGCCAAAATTTGAGGAAAGCCCGACAATTCCCTCGACTCGATATGATAAAATAACTAAATGAGACACGAATCGCGACTCCAGAACAGCCGCCATTGCGGCTGCCAATGAATAAAAACAAACTAACTCTTGAAGATATCGACGCATGAGGCGGGGAATACATCTAATCACTCAACCTTGAATTCGTAATCAACTGAGATAAAGCAATCTAACGAGATAAACATGTCAAAAAGTTTTCACACTCACTAGTAAGTGTGCTACGAGCACTTGATGTAACTGTGCTATGAACGTTTACACTCGATGTCATCAGGAGAAAATTGAATGGCAAAGAAGGCGAAAGCAGTTAAGCGTCGTCCGTGGATCAAGGGCGATGACCGCGAATTGAAGGGTCACTCGCGCGCCAAGACGCCCGTTGTGAAGATCTCCAAGGCCATGAAGAGGACCGTAGGCGCGCTACGGCAAAGGGCGTTGAAGCTCGGTATTGCGCTGGGCCATCGTCGATAGTTAATTTGGGCGGTGGGGGTTTGCTGCTGAACATATTGACCCGATTCCGGGCCATTTTGCAGCTGCGCGGGTAGATCGCGATTTGTCGAAGTGTCGAGCAGGACCGATTCTTCCTGCGCGCCGCTTCTTCCTGGGCGACTCTGCCTCGCCCCCACGGGCAATTGCTATTCATCCACCGCCGACGCGGTGCGTCACCGCGGCAACTGCGCCGCGGGGACGCAGGCCGTGCAGCCTAATTTGGCTGCGCGGTGTACTATGGGTTGCGTACCGCACCGGCTGCGTACCGCACCAGCACCAATCACAAACACGAATAGAGACGCTGGGCTACGAATAAAGACGCTGGGCTCTTTCGCATCAGTCAAGAGCTGAGGTAGTCGGCTGGCTTGAAAGTTGCTATTCTCCGCCGAACCCAAATAATCGACCGAGATCGCGGAGGACCATGTGAAAATCAAACATCTGCTTGTCGCCACACTTGTTCTGTCGGCTTTCACGACCAGTACCGCAATTGCCCAAGAGCGCGTGAAGCTTACGATCACCAACAAGGATTGGGAAAAGCCTTACCCGGGCTTCAAGGTCGTCGGTAACTTGTACTACGTCGGCACCTACGATCTGGGTTGCTATCTCATCAACACAGGCGCGGGACTGATCCTGGTCAATTCCGGCGCGCCGGGCTCCTATCCGCTCATAAAGGCAAGCATTGAAGCGCTCGGCTTCAAGACCAGCGACAACAAGGTCATCACCTCGACGCACGGGCATTGGGACCATGTGGGCGATCTTGCTTTGTTCCAGAAGGACGCGCCAGGAGCCAAGACCTACATGAGCGAGCGCGATGCGCCGGTATTGGAGTCCGGTGGCAATATCGATTACCGGCGTCCGCAAGGACGCGGTATCATCTATGATCCGATCAAGGTGGATGTTCGCACCAGGCCGGGCGATCATATCAAACTCGGCAATACCGACATGACGGTGCTGCAGTCTTACGGCCATACGCCGGGCGCGACCAGCTTCAGCTTTCCGGTGACCGATAACGGCAAGACCTACAATACATTCATCGTCAACATGAACGGGATCAATGCGGGCGTGAAGCTCCTGGGCTCGCCGGGTTTTCCAACCATCGTCGAAGATTTCAAGAATACACTTGCCATGCAGGCGACCTACACCCCTGACATCTGGGTGTCCTCACACGCCGGCCAGTTCAACCTGCACAAGGTCTACAAACCGGGCGATGCCAATGACCCGGCGCGGTTCGGCGATATCACGGCCTATAAGGCCAAGATCGCGGGCTATCAGACCGCCTATGAGAAGCAGCTCGCCGAGGAGGGCGCGGCGGCAAAGTAAGGGCGCACCGCCCCGGCCTTGCAAAGAACGGGTTGGAGGTCGTAGCGGAGGCACCCGATGGCGAGCGCCATTTTTTCGCCGTTTGTCTCAACGCCGCGCTCGTTCCTGAAACGTTCGAAACCACACAGTCAAGCCGGAATGTTGCCGATCTCCTCGAGCGTTGCATCCAGGATGCCGATCATTTGGTCGATCTCTTGGTGGGTCACCGTCAGTGCCGGCATAAAGCGCAGCGAATCCGGACGCGGCGCATTGAGTAACAGTCCGCGCCGCAATGCCTCGGCGACGACATCCGGTCCTACTTCGCGCTTGAGATCAAGCGCGAGGAGCAGGCCTTTGCCGCGCACCGCGCCGCATCCGTGTTTACGCGACAGCCGCTCAAGACTCTTGGCGAGATACCTGCCGGTGCGCGCGACCTGAAGCAGGAATCCCGGTTTGGCGATCTCCTCCATGACGGCGCAGCCAACGGCTGTCGCAAACGCATTGCCATTGAAGGTGCCTCCCTGGTCCCCGGGCTCAAAGCAGCAAACATCCTCGTGCGCGACCAGCGCACCCAACGGAATTCCGCCTCCCAGGCCCTTTGCAAGAACCAGGATGTCCGGCACGACACCTGAATGCTCGAAGCCGAAGAACCTGCCGGTTCGACCTATCCCGGTTTGAATCTCGTCGAAGATGAGCAGGATGCCCCGGCGCTTTGTCACTGCGCGCAAGTCCCGCAGGAATGTGTCGGAGGCAACAAACACCCCGGCCTCACCCTGGATCGGCTCGAGCATCACGGCGGCCGTCTCGTGCGTCATGGCGCGCTCGACCTGCTCCAGGCTATTCAGCGGGACTTTCGTAAACCCGCGCACCTTCGGCTCGAACAGCCGGTCCCAATGCGGTTTTCCCGATGCCGACATCGCGGCCAGCGTTCGCCCATGGAATCCGTGCTCCATGGTGATGATCTCGTAGGCGCCATTGCGGTATTTCTGTCCCCATTTTCGCGCGAGCTTGATCGCTCCTTCAATTGCTTCCGCGCCGCTGTTGGTGAAAAAAGTCCGATGCAATCCGCTGTGGCGCGCAATCAGATCGGCCAGTCGAATCATTGGCTCGTTATAATAGGAAGGACTGCAGTTCAGAAGTCGCCCGGCCTGAGCCGCAATTGCGTTGGTAATCGCGTCATGGCAATGGCCGAGACAGTTCACGGCCCAACCCTGAATGAAATCGAGATATGCTTTTCCGCTCTGGTCGCGCAGCCAGGAACCGCGCCCTTCGACGAATACGAGCGGCGGGCGGTCGGTGATCTTCATGAGGGCGTCGAATGAAGTGTGAGTTTCCGTTTCGTGCGGCTTGGCTTGTGACGGGATCATCTCGTTCTCCTGCAATGGCCGGAGCCAAGGGAGACCCTGAAAACACAAAGGCCCCCGGCAGCGGCGGCGGGGGCCTTTGTGTGTAATGACAGATCAGCTCAGCGCGTCCGCAATACCCAGGCCTCCGTCAACTGGCGGCGTGCGCGTACGCAAATGCGGCGGGTGAGGTGCGAAAGGTTCATGGTGCGGTAAATGCCGTTCCGAAAGCCAAGTGTCAATCAGGAAAAGGCTGCTGTTTGAAATAATATTCGAAGCTATCCAAACCAGTTCGGCGCATCAACTCGAGCATATCATCCGCGCATGCCGTAATCGATGCCACGACCGCAATCGTAGCGTTTGGTCGGGTCGCTGCTCCGAAAATTGTAATGAGGCTCCACGTGGGTTCCCAGGCGCCTTCGTCCGTCACCGCGGTACGCGTTCCATCGGGTTCGGTCCTGAACACCCTCCAGATCGGAAGCTCAAGGCAGGCAAATGAATCGAAGAACGCATCCAAGAACGATGTGAACCACCCGGAGTCCATACCCATGCTCTGGTACTTTGGCTCGGATCCAGAACTAACCAGGCCCCAAGGACAACGCGGCCCGAAGCCGTATTCGCAATACGCGACTTCGCCGCCTGAATGGTCGTCTCTAAGTACCATCCAGCAGGGATACTGCTGGCCTGGCTCGCCATAATCCCAGTAGCGAAGCAAAACATAAGGCTCAATGAGCATTGATCGAATGTGCGCAATCACCCGGTCATCCGATAAGGTTGCCAGTTCACCTTCGATCAGAATCTTCAAATTTTTGGCGTCGATAGGCATCAGGACTCATACCCAACTATTTTCGAACCGACACCGAAGAATACCCGCGTCCACCGGTCACGAGAAGTCACCGGTAACAATGCTCGCGCGTCATGGTCGATTACCGCACTTGCGGTTCGCCTCCCGTGGCCCGTATCGAACAAGTGGCTGCCCCTCACCCTGTCCCTCTCCCCGTTGCGCCGGCGAAGCCGCCGGAAGAGCGCAACGGGGAGAGGGGACGCAAGCTGAGGGCATCCGCGATCCAACGCCCCGCCTACATGAAACTACCTCACTCACATGAAACTCTGCGGATCCACGTCCACCTCAAGTTTCATCTTTCCCTTGGTCGCCGGCGCCACCGTCATCCATTGTCTCAAATAACCCGAGAGGTCGAAGGCGCGCGGGGCCTTCACCAGCAGTCGAAATCGATAGCGGCCGCGCACCAGCGCCAGCGGCGCCTCCGCCGGACCGAGCACTTTCACTTCCGCAGAACGTGGTGCCGCCTGCGCGATGCGGCGGGCGTGGGCTTCCGTGCCGTTCTTGTCGGGCCCGGACACCAGCAGGCTCGCCAGCCGGCCAAACGGCGGATAGTGCGATTTCTCGCGCAGCTCGATTTCATTGGAATAGAAGGCCTCGCGATCCGCGGCAATGAGCGCGCGCAGCACCGGATGCTCGGGCTGGTATGTCTGCAGGTAGCCGATGCCGCGGCCGGCTTCACGCCCCGCACGCCCCACCACTTGGTGCAGCATCTGGAAGGTGCGCTCCGCCGCACGCGGATCGCCGTTGGCGAGGCCAAGATCAGCATCGACAATGCCCACGAGATTGAGTTTTGGAAAATGATGTCCCTTGGCGACAAGTTGCGTGCCGACGATGATATCGACCAGGCCCGCTTCGATCTCGGCCAGTTCCTCGCGCATGCGCTCGATCGATGCCACGAGGTCGCTGGAGAGAATGAGCACGCGCTTGTCGGGAAAGAGCGTCGCGACCTCCTCTTCGAGACGCTCCACGCCCGGACCGCAAGCGACGAAACTCTCGGTCGCTTCACATTTCGGGCAGACGGCGGGCGGCGGCATCGAGAAGCCGCAATGGTGGCAGACGAGACGGCGCTTGAAGCGATGATCGACCAGCCAGGCGTCGCAATTCTGGCAGGCGAGACGGAAGCCGCAGGCACGGCAGAGCGTGAGCGGCGCATAGCCACGCCGGTTGAGGAATAACAGGGCCTGCTCGCCGCGTTCGACGGCGGTCTTGACCGCTTCGGCGAGCCGCGGCGCGATGAAGCGGCCGCGCGGCGGACCTTCGCGGCGCAGATCGATGGCTTCGATTGCGGGGAGGTCCTGGCCGCCGAAACGCTCCGGCAGCGACAGCCGGCGATAGCGGCCACGGCGCGCATTGACTTCGCTTTCGACCGACGGCGTCGCCGACGCAAGCACGATGGGGAATTTTGCAACGCTCGCCCGCACCACCGCCATGTCGCGCGCATGGTAGCGTACGCCCTCCTCCTGCTTGTAGGCGGGATCATGCTCCTCGTCGAGTACGATGAGACCCAAATCCGCATAGGGCAGAAACAGAGCCGAGCGCGCGCCCGCGACCACGCCCACCTCACCGGCGGCCACCGCCGCCCAGGTGCGCGCGCGCAAGCGCTGCGAGAGTTGCGAGTGCCATTCGGCCGGCCGCGTGCCGAAACGTTCGCAAAAACGATCGAGAAACTGCCCCGTCAAGGCGATTTCGGGCATCAAGACCAATGACTGCCGGCCGCGCCTTATGTTCTCGGCGATGGCCTCGAAATAGACCTGCGTCTTGCCGGAGCCGGTGACCCCATCAATCAGGGTTGCTGAATAGCCGCCTTGGGCGACTGTCGCACGCAGGCTCTCGGCCCCGGCGCGTTGCGCCTCCGTGAAGTCAGGTATCAGAAAATCCGGGTCGGGCGGCTGCGCGACCGGGCCTGGCGCCAGCACCTCGGTTGCGAGCGTTCCCTCATCGACCAGCCCATCGACGACGCCCGTTGAAACGCCCGCTTCTTCGGCGACCTCGCCTTTCATCCGCGCCAGGCCGTCGGCAAGAAGCGCGAGCACACGCTGGCGCGCCGGGGTCATCCGCTTCGGCGTCGGCCCCGTGAGCCGCACGCCGACGCGCTCGCGCGCGGGTCCCAAATGCTCGCCCATGCGCAACGCCATGCGCAGCACCATGCCGCGCGGCACCAGCGTGTAGTTCGACACCCAGTCGATGAATGTACGCAGTTCCGGCTTGAGGCCCGGGTAGTCGAGTTTGTCGGTGACTGCCTTAAGCCGATTGTCGAGCCGCGGATTGGGATTGGGATTTTCCGCCCAGACGACTGCCGTGGCGGCGCGCGTGCCGAGCGGCACCGTGACGATATCGCCCGGCGCCAGCGCCATGCTGTCGGGCGCCTGGTAGGAATAGGCCTGGTCGATCGCGACCGGCACCACAACATCGACAACACGTCTGGCCATATGATCGGGCGTTGATTCGCGATGGTTAAGGAATGATAAGGATCGCAGTGTGATGATACATTGTGCGCCCGTCCGCAAATAACACGGGTGTGTGTCCCAGGACCTTACAGGTATTCGTTATGGTCCCGGGTCTGTGGCGCACCATTCGCCTTTTTCAGGCGAATGCTGCGCAGCGCCCGGGACACACCGTTCACTTATTCCAGGATGGGCTTTCAATGACCGAACCCGAAATTGAGATGCCCTTCGCGGGTGCCGAGATCGCCAGGCATGTTGTTGCCTGGCGCGCATATCTTGCAGCCGAACGGCGGATGTCGCCGAAGACGGTGGAAGCCTATTCCCGCGACGTGAACCAGTTTCTCGCCTTTCAGGCGGAGCATCTCGGTGGCCCGGTCACGGTGTCCGCCCTCTCCGGACTTACTCCCCAGGATGTGCGCGCCTTCATGGCGGCGCGGCGGGCCGACGGCATTGGCGGACGCTCGCTGATGCGGGGCCTGGCCGGGGCGCGATCGTTTACCCGTTACCTGGAACGCAACGGCAAAGGGCGCGTGGCGGCACTCGGCGCGGTGCGCACGCCGAAGATTGCAAGAACACTGCCGAAACCGCTCGCGATCGCCGACGCCAAGCGCATCGCCGACACTGATCTGCGGGCCGGCGAAGAGCGCGAGCCGTGGGTTTTCGCCCGCGACGCGGCCGTGCTGGCACTGCTCTATGGATCCGGCCTTCGTATCTCGGAAGCACTCGGCCTCGCCGCCAAGGAAGCCCCGGTTCCGGGGCGCGACGACGCCATCACGGTCACCGGCAAAGGCAACAAGAAGCGCATGGTGCCGGTGCTGGGGCAGGTCAGTCAACTCATTGCGGACTATATGTCGCAGTGCCCTTATGACCTGCCGGGCAACGGTCCCCTGTTCGTCGGCGCCAAGGGCGGGCGCTTGTCTCCGCGCATCGTACAATATGCGATGGCGCAATTGCGTGGCGCACTCGGCCTCACGGACACAGCTACGCCACATGCGCTGCGTCACTCTTTTGCAACACATCTTCTGGCACGTGGCGGCGACCTTCGGGCCATCCAGGAGTTGCTGGGCCACGCCTCACTGTCGACCACCCAGGTTTATACCGCCGTCGACACCGAGCGGCTGCTCGAAGTCTATCGCAGCGCCCATCCGCGAGCTTAAGGGCTCGTCGCGGGCTTAAGGGCTCGTCGCGAGCTTAAGGGCTCGTCGCGAGCTTAAGGGCTCGCCGCGGGCGCAGAGATCTCGTGTCCAAAATGTGTCAGTCCCCGCAATTGCGAATTCGCCCCTTGCGGATGGGGCCGGGTTCGCTACATCCTTTTGCGACCACAGCGAGGGAGGACTCCTATGAGCCATGGCGTGCACGCGGTTCAGCATGAAGCCGAACACCAGATCGAACACGAGGAACACGCGCACGGCGGCGGTCACGGAAAAGGCGAGAGCCAGAACAAGAAGATCGCGCTCCTGATCGCCGTGATTGCGCTGTGCCTGGCGTTCTCCGAAACGCTCGGTAAGAGCGCGCAAACCGCAGCGCTCAGCTTCAATGTCGAGGCGTCCAATCTTTGGGCATTTTACCAGGCAAAGACGATCCGCCAGACCACGCTTGAGGCCTCGGCCGAATTGGTGAAACTCGACCGCCTGAAGATCGACGGCGAAACGTCCAAGGATGCTATCCAGAAAGCGTTGAGCGATCGGGTCGATAACTGGACG